>CANGOX010000214.1 GCA_947455605.1 Chitinophagaceae bacterium | reverse complement strand
TGTGTTCTTTTGTATAAGCATCTATCAAAGCAGAATCGGGATTTGGCCATCCTTCCGACATTAATTTTCTGGATGCTGCACCACCTGGGTTATTCCAGTCCTGGGCCTGAGAATAATAAAACCCCAGTTTGATCCCATATTTCTTACAGGCAGCAGCCAGTGGTTTTAATACATCTTTACCATAGGGTGTTGCATCGGCAATATTCCATTTACTGGCTTCCGATTTGAACATCGCAAAACCATCGTGGTGTTTGGAAGTGATCACAATGTATTTCATACCGGCATCCTTTGCCGTTCTTACCCATTCATCTGCATCATATTTAACGGGATTGAATTGTTTAGCCATTGCCTGGTAATCGGCATAAGGAACTTTGGAGCGGTTCATGATCCATTCTGCACCACCTTTCTGTTGTTCATGGCCATTGTATATACCTGCAAACTGAGCATATACACCCCAGTGTATGAACATGCCAAAACGGGCTTCACGCCACCATTGCATACGTTCGTCTTTGGAGGGTTGTTGGGCGGTTGCTGATTGTAGCCAACAAAGTGCAACCAGCGTTAGGATGATTATCTTTTTCATGTGTGAAGGTTTATGTGTACCTATTTCTTACCCGCGTCTTTGCGTGAAAAAATATGCAAGCAGAGACGCAAAGGCGCGGTTTTATTTGGTCATGAACTTCCAGCTAATATTTCCTATTGTATTGGGTTTCCCTTTTACAGGATCTGACACCGTTCCTGCAAAAAGGCCCTTACTATCTTTCAGCACTTTGATCTCTCGGAAACTGTATTCTCCTTTTTCATAGTCAAAGGTTTCCCCATCATCATCATACAACATATACTTACCGGTCTTTGTTCCGTAATACCTGATTTCTATATCTACCTTCTCTCCTCTTTTAGGTGCATGAAGCATTGGGTTCATCATGGGAATGATGCCGCCATCTTTTACGAAAACAGGTATCTTGCTGAGGCCGGGTGTTACCGTGATTACCTGGCCCTCGCCTGCCAGCTCCCCCGTATAGAAATCATACCATTTACCTTTTGGCAGAACCACTTTACGGCTGGTTTGTCCGGTAAACAAAGGTGCCACCAATAAATTTTCTCCCGCCATATATTGATCTTTGATCTCTTTTACAGTAGCTTCTGCGTAGGGATTTTCTTCCAGATTATTATTGATCGTTTCTTTTTTAATCTGCTGAGTAAAACCTGCTTCTAAAGCCATACCATGGAAAGGAGGGGTTCCTTCAAAATGATATTTTGCAAATTCGGAGTACCAGTAAGGCATCATTTGCATTCTTAACAATGATAATTCCTTAACCTGCTCTGTTACTTCAGGATAAGACCAGGGTTGGGTTCCGCTGGCCCAGGCATTGATCATGGCCATTGGCGAAAAGATAACGGTCTGAAAACGCCGCAACCATTCCTCTGCGGTTTTGGATGCCCGCACTTCGGGTGTCCATAATACACCTGCGGTTCCACTGTTGATCAGGGCTGTAATAAAATCTTCGTGTTTGTAATAATCGTTATAGATCACATAAGGCATTGATACCCCGCCTGCATTGGAAGCTCTTACCAACCCGAAGGTTCGTTGGTTCTTCTCATGAAACATTTCCACACTATACCGCTGTATCAGTAATCCATAGGTCTGGCGCATCTGTTCAGCGCTTATGCCGGAAGGGAACGTTGCCACATCGGGCCATAGCCAGGAATCGTATCCATCTACCTCATCAATTTTATAACCACTGATACCGATAGCAACCTGGTCTTTTTGTAATTGATCGAAAAATATTTTTCTGGCTTCCGGTTTCAGAAAATCCGGCACTTCTCCCACCCAAACTGTATGGGAACCTGTATATGGTTTCATAGCCTCATAAAAAGAAGCTTGTTTTGAAACATAGGGATTGATCCAGAGATTGAGACGAATGCCTTTATCGAACATACGTTTTACAAAAGCCGCTGGTTGCGGGTATCGGGTTTTATCCCATTCAAATGTGCCCGGATACGATCTGCTTTGCCAGCCCGGTTCCAATCCGATAAAATCCAGGGGAAATCCTTTTGCTTCAAATGAGGCAGCTTCTTTTTCTACTTCTTCTGAAGTATAGAGTGATCTTACTCTTTGTGTAAAACCTAAACCCCAGCGCGGCGGTAACACTCCGCCACCATTGAATAAATTAAATCTACGTACAGCATCCATGGGAGCCGTACCGGCAAAAACATAGATTTCTACACCCGCTGCCGGAACCAATATTTCTACTGCATCTGAATATGGATGGGCACTCCAGGATTTATCTGTGTTCCGGTCTTTCGATACCGGAGCTTCCTTACTGTCTTTACGAACACCTGTGCCTGCATATACATTGATATACCTCGCAGAATTTATAAAAACACCATATCCTCTTGATGAAACATAAAAAGGCGTGGGTGAATGCGTTCGGCCATTATCTTTTTCACCATAATGATCCACATGTAATTGCAATATCTTTCCGCGCTGGTGTACAGTTTGAAAATTCAGCCCGAACCCGTATAACTGTTCTGTCTTATCCAATGGAAACCGGAGCAGCGTTTTGCCATCTGTTATTTTTCCATCAATCTCATTTTTTGAAAAAGGAAAAGGCGATGCAGGTAATTTGGCCAATGCATCATGATTCGGTTTTACACCTGAAGCCTTTAACAGATCATACGCTTCAGGAATACCTACCATTCCTTTCCAGATGCCCGGTTCGATCTCCTGCCAGTTTATCTGTTGCGCATTTGTTCCAAAAGATAAGAGAAGTAATAAGAGCAGAACAGCATGCTGTTTAACATGAGTGAGTATACTATATAACAAGCCCTTTCTGCTCATACAGATCTAATTATTCAGTTTCACAAAACCGCCATCGATGGGGTAATCATTGCCACTGATAAAAGAAGCTTCATCACTGCAGAGATATAAAGCCAGGGAAGCAACTTCATCAGTATTTCCCATACGGCCGATGGGTTGCGATTTTGAAAGTTTTTCAAACACTTCTTTTTCCTGTCCGGGATAATTCTTTGCAATAAATCCATCCACAAAAGGCGTATGCACCCTTGCAGGTGAAATAGAATTACAAC
>CANGOX010000213.1 GCA_947455605.1 Chitinophagaceae bacterium | reverse complement strand
CCGGTAACACATTTTCAGGATATTCTTCCCTTAATTCGATCGCTTTATCAGGATCGCATTTTACATTAAAGCGGAGTGGATGATTTTCAAGACCGATCAGTAAAAAAACTTTGCCATTTACTTTATATACCAAAGTATCCGGTCCGAAGGGAAGGGTTTCTTCAACTTCGGGCTTGCTTAGGCAGTAATCTCTTATTTGTTCGATATCCATTGGCTGTAAATAAAAAGACCTGCAGTTTTCGCTGCAGGTCTTCAAGATAGAAAAAATTATTACAACATTTTACTGATCACATCTATCAGCTCACCCTTCGTAATTGGAATACCCATTACTTTATTGTAAGGCTGCGCATCTACCATATATTGGTCGCGGATAATCTTTACCAGTTGTCCGTTGTTGATCTCTGGTATCAATACTTTATCAAAGTTCTTGATGATCTCTCCCAGATTTTTAGGGAAAGGACGTACATAACGGATATGTGCATGACTAACTGCATGGCCCTCAGCTTGTAACTGCAGTACAGCACTTTTAATGGCACCATAGGTAGAACCCCATCCGATCACCAATACTTTTCCTTTTTCAGGACCGCTATCAATGGTTTGTAATGGAATATTGTTGGCAACGCCATCAACTTTCGCCTGACGAACATTGATCATGTGCTGGTGATTCTCCGGCTCATAGTTAATGTTTCCGGTGATATCTTGTTTTTCCAATCCGCCAATACGGTGTTCTAATCCCGGAGTACCTGGTACAGCCCATGGACGTGCCAGTTTTGTATCTCTTCTGTATGGCTGGTATTTAGGTTCGTCTTCTGCCAGTTCTTTTTTGAAAGTAACCGTGATCGGTTTCAGATCTGCTGAGTTAGGGAATTTCCAAGGTTCTGCACCGTTGGCAATATATCCATCACTCAAAATAATAACCGGGGTCATGTGTTCAATAGCAATTCTGGCTGCTTCGTAGGCTACTTCAAAACAATCGCTTGGGGTTGAAGAAGCAATAATTGGCATCGGACATTCTCCGTTTCTACCATAATAGGCTTGCATCAGATCACTCTGTTCGGTTTTGGTTGGTAAACCGGTTGATGGTCCGCCACGCTGTATATTCACGATCAGCAAAGGAATTTCAAGCATCACTGCCAATCCCATAGCTTCCGTTTTCAAAGCCATACCCGGACCAGAAGTAGAAGTGATACCTAATGCACCACCATAAGCAGCTCCGATAGCTGAAGAAATACCGGCAATTTCATCTTCTGCCTGGAAGGTACGGATACCAAAGTTTTTATATTTACTCAGTTCATGTAAGATATCAGAAGCAGGAGTGATAGGATAAGTTCCGAGGAAGATAGGCAGACCGCTTTTTTCGCCGGCTGCTATCAGTCCCAAAGCCAATGATTCATTCCCCATGATACTGCGGTACAAACCTGGCTCCATTTTAGCTTTTTCTACCGTATAACGAGAGGTAAAGGTTTCTGTGGTATCGCCATAGTTATAACCAGCCTGTAATACTTTGATATTACTATTTAGGATATTCGGTTTTTTACCAAATTTATCTTTCAGGAATTCGATAGTGGTTTCGAGGTTTCGGTTATACATCCAGTAGATATAACCCAGTACAAACATGTTCTTGGCGCGGTCTCTTTCTTTATTTCCCAGTTCAGGAAAATCTTTCAGGGCTTCGCGGGTTAGTTTGGTTACATCTATTTTAAAAACTTCATAACTGTCTAAGCTGCCATCTTCCAAAGGGTTTACACCATCGGGATAATTGGCAAGGCGGAGGTTACGGGCATCAAATCCTTCAATATTTACAATGATCTTTCCGCCGGGTTTAATGGCTTTCAGGTTCACTTTCAGGGCGGCAGCGTTCATCGCCACCAGCACATCTGCAATATCTCCCGGGGTAAATACCTTATTGGAAGAGAAATGCAGCTGGAAACCACTTACTCCCGGAAGCGTACCGATCGGGGCACGGATCTCGGCCGGAAAGTCTGGAAAAGTAGCCAGGTCTATACCCAGCATTGCTGTATTGTTGGTAAACTGCTGACCGGTCAATTGCATACCATCGCCGCTATCACCCGCAAATTTGATTACTACATCCTGTAAAAGCTCGTCTTTTTTAGCCATCGAAGTTTTAATTATGTCCGCGAAGATAAGAATTGACAGCTATCCGTATCACTGATTTTTATCAGTTTGTGAACTTGTTATTTTTTAGCATAAAAAACGCCATTTCCAAACTATTCTTCACCAATGTCTATATTTACGCCCCCAAATGGTGGAAAAGGCTATGAATGCTAATAAAAACAGGTATCAGTTAGGTGTGATCTGGACGATTTTTTTTGTTTATCTGATCAGTTGTGCGGGGGCTAGCGACGGGAAAGCCGGTGTCGTACCTGAAAAACCTTTACAGCAGATTGATAAGTTTGCCCGTACCGCTTTTGTGTACGACAGCACCAAAAAATACATCTATCTCACTTTTGATGATGGTCCGCAACATGGAACCACTACCTGTTATCAGTTATGTAAGGATGAAAAAATAAAAGCAACTTTTTTTATGGTTGGGCTGCATACTGCCAGGAAAAGTGACGGGAAAAAGATCGTTTCTATGATCAGGGAGAGTTATCCGCAGATCTTACTGGCCAATCATAGTTATACGCATGCCAATGATAAATACCTCTATTTCTACCATCATCCATTAATGGCTGAGCAGGATTTTTACCAGGCACAAGACTCATTACATATACCCTACAAAATCATCAGACTACCGGGAAATCGATCCTGGGTGCGGCAGGGGGAAGTAAAAGCCACCAATCTGGTAAGACCCGTTGCAGAATTATTAGACAGTGCCGGCTATAATGTGATAGGATGGGATGTTGAATGGCATTTTAGCCATAAAACTGCCCGACCTGTTCAATCGCCCCAAAAACTGGCGGCAGAAGTGGATAGCGCATTTGCCAGAAACGATACGCATAGCCCCAATCATCTGGTTATCTTAAGTCATGACAGAATGTTTCAACGCCCCGGCGATGCAGATTCGCTGGCGAAATTTATAAAGATCCTCAAACAAAACCCGCAATATGTGTTTGAAACAGTGGATCATT
>CANGOX010000212.1 GCA_947455605.1 Chitinophagaceae bacterium | reverse complement strand
TCCGATTTGATGGAGAAAAATGCTGAAATTTCTCAGGTGATACTTATTTAATAGATCTCTAACTCCAGGATTTTCTTTGGAATGTAACTGCACGTATTCTTCTACACACTCCGGCCTGAGTTTAATCACCATGCCAATCCTCTTCATGCCAATTTCTGTGTTTGGATGTTGATTCATTTCCATTAATAATTAATTTTAAGACATATTTCAAGAATGTTTCAGATAAACACGTTCTGCAGTTCCTCCCATTATTGCTTCCTGCTCAGCATGCGTTAAAGGGGTAATAAAAGAAGAAACAGTTTCAACCCATTTAGTGTATGTACTTTGCAGTAAACAAACCGGCCAGTCAGAACCGAACATGATCCTATCCGGACCGAATGTTTCCAATACAACGTCAAAATAGGGTTTCAGGAGTTCCGGGTTCCACGTGTTATGAATTACTTCAGTAACCATTCCTGATAATTTACAGGTAACATTCTCCCGTTCTGCCAGCCGCTTAATGTTGTTGGCCCAGGTATGATCGAAATCATTAAGTCGAATACGAGGTTTTGCTATATGATCAATTACCATGCTTAATTCGGGATGTTGATCAACAAACTCAATAGTTTGTGGCAGGTGTTTCTCAAAGATCAAAAGATCATAACACAATGAATATTTACTTAAACATTTAATGCCATTATTAAAGTCTGGCCGAAGAATAAACTGGTCGTCAGGCTCATCGTGTACTACATGACGGAAGCCTACCATTTTGTCCTGGTCAGCATATTGTTCAACTAAACCTTCTGCATTTGCTTCATAAAAAGGAATCCATCCAACTACTCCCTTAATACATGAATTATTCTGCGCCAGCTTCAGTAAAAAATCTGTTTCTGCCAACATTTGTCTGGCTTGAACGGCAATGCATCCATCTAATTGTACTACCTGCAGTAAAGGGAGAAGATCCTCGGGCAGAAAATCTTTTTTTAGGATGGTATGCTGATCGTTCATCCATACATAATCCGTTTCGTTGTATTTCCAAAAGTGTTGGTGGCTGTCTATTCGCATGGTTAATAGTTCCAGTTTTGGTTTGAAATGGGGGCCAAGATCTCAAGTACTTCCTGTAACAATACATCATCAATAGGCTCATTGCTCCAGGCCACATTTCTTTTTACGGAATCGGGGTTGGCACTGCTGAACATGGTGGTAATGATATCGGGGTTCCGGGTTGAAAATTGCATGGCAAGCTTAGATATGTCAGAACCCTTATGACTGCAGTGTTCCGATGCTCTAATAAAAAAGGATCTTTGTTCTTGTGAAGCAGGATGCCAATCGGGAGCTCCGCGGGTAGTAAGTAAACCTGAAGCAAAGGGAGATGCATTGATTAGCCCAATTCCTTTTGCTTTAGCCATTGGAAGTAAGGTGAGCAGGCGTGTATCGTTGAGGCAGTAGATATTATGTGTAAGACCTACATCAATCTTTCCATCCTCAATCACACGCTCCCATAGATCAGCCGGATACATACCCATTCCAATTGCACCAATTCTACCTTCTTTTTTGAGAGACTGCAAAGTCTGAATACCTTCCTGAAGTGCCCATTCGGTATGTTCACGATTGTTGTATTCAATGTCGTGAAGATGAACAATATCGAAATAATCAACACCAATTCGAACGGAACTTTCATCGAGAGAACGCCTGATTCCATCATCACTATAGTTGAATGAATCAACACCATACCCGCCAGGTGCTGTATTTTTTCCAACTTTCGTTGAAATAAAATACTTATCTCGTGGAATATCGCGGAGTGCTTTTCCTAAAACTGTCTCAGCCCGGGTGGCCCCATAAGCAGGAGCTACATCGATATAATTGATTCCAAGATCCAGTGCAGTATGAACTGCTTCAATCGCTTTTTTCTCATTTATTTCATGAAAAACACCTCCCAGAGAAGATGCCCCAAAACTTATATTAGAGACAGACAAACCTGTCTTACCTAATTGATTGTATTTCATAATGTAATTTGAACTTTCATAACACCTTTCTTCTCAAGTGCACGCTGCATTGCCTCGGGAATTTTATCAAAAGAATAAGTATCCGTTACAATTCCATCCAGATTAATGATTCCGGCTGCAACCATATTCATAGCATCCTCAAATACATTTGCAAAACGGAAAGACCCGTAAAGCTTTAGTTCCCGGTTCATAATTAAATTGCCGGGGATAGAAAAACTTTCCGGTAAGGTACCCACCAACACCACAGAACCTCCTCTACGGGTAACTTGTAACCCATTTGCCAAAGCAGATGGAACACCTGAAGCTTCAAAAACAATATCTATGTTACTGCAAGACTTCCATGCATGTTCATCAAGTGGATTAACAACTTGATCGGCACCACTTTTAAGAGAGAACTCACGAGCAAATTCGTTCACATCACTCACGGTTATCTGATAAGCCCCAAATGCACGAACAACGCGAAGAATTAGTTGACCGATGGGGCCGCCACCGGTGATGAGTACGGAAGTTCCTGCAATTTGATCTACTCGTTTAACTGCATGCATGGCAACACACAATGGTTCAAGCAAAGAAGCCTGAGCCATACTGATACCTGCGGGAAGGACATAACAATTAACTGCAGGTGCAACCAGGAATTGCCCCATCGCACCATCAATATGCGGGTCGCAACTGGCAGACCCAAAATATCGCATGGATAAACAAAGATTATAATGGCCGGTTCTACAGTGTTTACAGTTACCGCAAGGCATAGACGGATCTACGGCCACTTCGTCACCC
This sequence comes from Chitinophagaceae bacterium, assembly GCA_947455605.1. GTDB lineage: Bacteria > Bacteroidota > Bacteroidia > Chitinophagales > Chitinophagaceae > Sediminibacterium. The sequence goes on along the minus strand of CANGOX010000212.1, from coordinate 359 downwards.
ACTTTAAGTTCTTTAACATTCGAACCTACACTTTGAATTATGCCGGCAAATTCATGACCCAATGCAAAAGGTCTTTTGGGAACAAAATTGCCGCAATAACCATGTTGAAAATAATGAACATCCGAGCCACAGATACCCGTAAATGTTGGTTTTATCAAAACCTGATCTTCACCCGGTTCCGGAATGGGTTTTTCCGTCAACCTGATATCTTTTGAACCATATAATAGAAAGGTCTTCACAATATTTATGTTTACATTTTAGAGAGAATGCTTACTTAATTTTATCTATCGGTAACTTTTTCAAAAACACGCACTGAATAAACCTGCACCCGGTTGATTCCATGTGTAGCTTTGCATTCC
>CANGOX010000211.1 GCA_947455605.1 Chitinophagaceae bacterium | reverse complement strand
GTATGGGTTGATGAATATGACTGGTGTGTTTGCAGGTGCACTGATCACCAATCTGCTCGGCAAATCCATGGATGCAGGAAATCTGGGAAGGGATTTTGCCATGCTTGCCGGTGTAGTAATGGTGGTTCTTTTTATACAATTGTATTTTTTAAGGCCCCAATCGGATGGTCTTACTGATGATAATATCTAACACCCGTTTTATATGAATTACACTCAATCTGATCTGGCCGCAATCAAAGATTTTTATGCTGATCAATTGCTGAATGATACGGTTCCTTTCTGGTTTCCGCGTAGTTATGATACGGAACATGATGGCTTTCTGCTGATGCGTGACAGAGACGGCTCACTGATAGATGATGATAAAGCCGTTTGGATACAGGGCCGTGCCACCTGGCTTTTATCAACTTTGTATAACACCATAGAACCCAAACAGGAATGGCTGGATGGTGCGGCAATGGGATATCGTTTCCTGAAAAAACATTGCTTTGATACAGATGGGCAAATGTTTTTTCATGTTACCAGGAATGGCAGTCCTATCCGTAAACGCCGTTATTTTTTTTCTGAAACATTTGCCGTGATCGCTTTTGCTGCGTATGCCAAAGCCACCGGCGATGAAAAGATCGCAGAAGAAGCCAGAGAATTGTTTGGTAAATGTATTGCGTATGCCACACAACAAATCAAGCTCCCTTCAAAATTTACAGGTACACGTCCAGCCAAAGGGATTGGTGTGCCGATGATCATGATCAATACGGCACAACAGCTGCGCGATACAATTGGTGATGCACGTTGCGATGAATGGATCAGCAAATGGATCAAAGAAATTGAAACCGATTTTGTAAAAGATGATATACAATGTGTGATGGAGCAGGTGGCACATGATGGTTCCATCATCGATCATATAGACGGAAGAACATTGAACCCGGGTCATGCCATGGAAGGTGCCTGGTTTATTTTACAGGAAGCCAAATACAGGAATAATGATCCGCACCTGATTAAGCTGGGCTGTAAAATGCTTGATTATATGTGGGAACGCGGTTGGGATAAAGAATATGGAGGGATTTTATATTACAGGGATGTATTTGGTAGACCCGTACAGGAGTATTGGCAGGATATGAAATTCTGGTGGCCCCATAATGAAGTGATCATTGCCACTTTACTGGCGTATACCATAACTGGCGATCCAAAATATGCGGCATGGCACAAAAAAGTGCATGAATATGCTTATCAACATTTCCATGATAAAGAGCACGGTGAATGGTTTGGTTATCTGCATAGAGATGGATCATTGGCACAAACTGCCAAAGGCAACCTGTTTAAAGGCCCCTTCCATCTGCCCAGGCAGGAATGGTTCTGTTATCGCCTGCTTCAGGAACGCTGTTGAGGTAGAAATGATTTTAGCAAAAAAAAGGAGTGTTTGTGATTGAATACCCCTTTTTTGTTTAGATACACTCATGAATCCTCTTATATTTATAGCAGTAAATGGTTTATCCTTATTCAAATTCCACATTATAAAACTACCCGTTTATGCAAAGACGTAGCTTTCTCAAAAACACCAGTCTCGCCGCAGCCACTTTGGCTATGGCTCCCACTTCAAAAATATTTGCCGGCATGGCCGATGAAAAAGTAAAAGTAGGTATCATGGGTGTGGGCCTTCGGGGCCAGAGCCATCTTTCCTTATTATTAAGAAGGGCCGATGTAGAAGTAGTGGCTATTTGTGATGTAGATGACAGGATGTTGGGCTATGCAAAAAATATCATCAATAAAAGCGGCAAGAAAATGCCGGAGGTCTTTACCGGCGATAATTATGCCTGGAAACAGATGCTTGCCAAAAAACAACTCGATGCCGTAGTGATTGCCACACCCTGGGAATGGCATAAGCCAATGATCCTGGGTGCGATCGAATCGGGTATCAAATATGTGGGTTCGGAAGTGATCATTGGTATCACACTCGAAGACCATTGGGAAGTGGTGCATGCCGCAGAAAAACACAATGCCCATGTAATGATGCTCGAGAATGTTTGTTACCGACGCGATGTAATGGCCGTGTTGAATATGGTGCGTCAGGGTATATTTGGTGAGATCATACACTTACAGGGAGGCTACCAGCATGATCTGCGGGGTGTAAAATTCAATAACGGCGGCAATCCTGTGGGTAAAGGTGTTGAGTTTGGCGAGAAAGCTTTCTCAGAAGCCAGATGGAGAACAGAACATTCTGTACACCGCAATGGCGATCTGTACCCCACACACGGTGTAGGCCCGATTGCAAACTATATTAATATTAACAGGGGCAACCGCTTTATGACATTAAGCTCTTTCTCTTCAAAAGCAAGAGGCCTGCATAATTATATTGCCAAAAATGGTGGCGAGAATCATCCCAATGCCAAAGTGAATTTCAAATTGGGTGATGTGGTTACCACCAGTATCTCCTGCGCCAATGGTGAAACGGTTTTATTACAACACGATACCAACCTGCCACGTCCATACTCTCTTGGTTTCCGTGTACAAGGTACAGAAGGATTGTGGATGGATGTAAATAAGAGCATCTATATAGAAGGGAAATCTGCGAAAGATGATCAGTGGGAAGATGCCAAAACCTGGCTGGATAAATATGATCATCCTCTATGGGTTCGCTGGAGCAAAGACTCAGAAGGAGCCGGGCATGGCGGTATGGATTTCTTTGTGATCCATGCATTCATTGAATCTGCCAAAAGAAAACTGCCAACTCCTTTGAATGTATATGATGCAGCTACCTGGAGTGCGATCACCCCGTTGAGTGAACATTCAATCGAACTCGGAAATCAGACTGTGGAGTTCCCTGATTTTACCGGTGGACAATGGATGTATCAGAAACCGGTGTTTTCTTTGGGTGATGATTTTTAGTGTTACTTAATATACTTTGTATATGTTTCAAAAGATAAAAACAGCAGCATACCTTTTTGGTGTTTTCTGCATTGTTCAATCCGTAATGGCTCAGGTGCCAAACGGTAACCACTCATTTGGATTTCAGAAAGATGTTTTAATATTGGATAACAAACCCTTTCAGATCATCAGTGGTGAGATGCACCCTGCCCGTATCCCTAAGATCTATTGGCGCCAAAGGATACAGATGGCAAAAGCAATGGGTTGTAATACCATTGCTGCTTAT
>CANGOX010000210.1 GCA_947455605.1 Chitinophagaceae bacterium | reverse complement strand
TCCAGAAAGGCTGTGGTATTATGATAAATGCCCTGTGTTCTTTTTTCAAACAAAGAAGCAATGATCACCACATTCAATTCTTTGGCTACTGCACTCAACACGTCTGTTGATGGGCCAGGGATTGCTTCTGCCAGTTTAAACTGTTCATAATCTTCTGTATCACAGAAATACAGTGAGGTAAACAATTCCTGCAAACAAATGATCTGTGCACCTTTGGCTGCTGCTTCCCGCACTTTAGAAATGGCTTTCGAAAGATTTTCTTCCTTAACAGCCGTGCAACTCATCTGCACCAATCCAACTTTTACTGTCGACATATTTGCTTATTGGTTTTATTTGCGCCTTCGCGCCTTTGCGTGAATACTTCTTATGCAAAAACTTGAAGTGGCAATATTGATCAGGTTATATTTTGAATGAACGCATCAAAGCTCTTAATACCAATCGTTTTCTCCGTACAGAATCCTTCTGCATACTCAACCCCTATCCTTTTCCCAAACATTAACGCCCTTGCCCTCACCCCTTCCAGAAAACCGGATGATGAAATATAGGTCTGCGGTTCATTCAAATCCGGGTTAAAAAATTGTGTACCATACGCTTCTACGGATTTCATCTTTGTATCCATATGTACTGAAATATCCACTACAAAATCCGGTTCAATATATCGATCCTGTATGTAATGAAAAACATAGCTGGCTTTCCATACCGGTTGTAAAATGCCATTTTCATGCGTTTCAATCTTTCTTAATCCGGCTAAGAAGGCAGCATCAGCAACCAGTCTGGCACTTCTGCCATGATCCGGGTGACGGTCTTCAAATGCATTGGCTATAATAATCCCCGGCTGGTATTTACGGATGGCAGCAATTACTTTTTTCCTGTTTACTTCGTCATTCTCAAAAAAACCATCCGCCATAGCCAGATTCTCTCTGGCAGATACACCCAATATAGCGGCAGCCTTGGTGGCTTCCTGGCTACGGATCTCAGCCGTGCCTCTTGTACCCAATTCACCACGGGTCAGATCCACGATCCCCACTTTCTTACCTTCTGCCATTGCAGCCAGTAAGGTACCGGAGCATCCCAGTTCCACATCATCGGGGTGTACACCAAAAGCCAGTATATCCAGTTTCATGTTAAGATTTTATCGAAGGCAAAGGTAATATTTGGAATGGTTTCCTGTGCATAAACACAAGTTGAACGATTTTTGATCAAATCGTGCTCAGAAAACAAAAAATCCCGAAGATTTCTCTTCGGGACCTTAGTATCATAGAAAGAAAACTTAAGCTTTCTTCGCGTAACGTTTGTTGAATTTGTCGATACGACCTGCAGTATCCACCAACACATTTTTACCGGTGTAAAAAGGGTGAGAGGTATTAGAGATCTCCAATTTGATCAATGGATACTCATTGCCATCTTCAAATTTGATGGTTTCTTTGGTTGCTGCAGTTGATTTGCTCAGAAAAGTAGTACCGTTACTCATGTCTTTGAACACTACAAAACGATAATTTTCCGGATGGATACCTTGTTTCATTTTTTTAAGATTTAGGTTACACGGATTTGGCCGTGTGATTATTTAAAGGAGTGCAAAATTAGCCCCAAAACGGGTATTTGCCAAATGAAATAGGGCTTATTTCGGGTAAAAAACACCAAAAAAGGCCTTTTTTTAGCCTTTCATGTTCACAAACTGGAGTGGGATCCCGAAATTATCGGTTCTGCATTTGGCAATAACTTCTTGTAAATCATCGATCTTCTTACCGGTTACCCGGATAATATCGTCCATTATGGCTACCTGTACTTTAAATCCACCGTCCTTGATCATCTTCACGAGCTTCTTGGCATCCTCCATTTTCAGTCCGTTACGTACACCCACTTCTTTCTTTACCACTTTCCCGCTCGGATACGCATCCTTACTGAAATCAAAGGCGCCGGCATCAATCCCCTGTTTCATGGCCCGGCTGATCAATACATCGATCAACTGTTTCATTTTCATATCACTTTCCACTTCCAGGAGTATCTGGTAGTCCTTTTTATTCAATTCAACCGTAACCGGCGACCCCCGAAAATCAAATCGGGTACTGATCTCTTTTTTTACGGTATTGATAGCATTATCCAATGTCTGGATATCTACTTCGCTGGCAATATCAAATGAAGGCATAAACAGGGATTTTTGTAAAGGTAAAAGGAATGTTGAATATTGAACAAGGAATATCTGGTTATATAAGAACGTTCCTGCGAGGAACGAAGCAGCCTGTGTTACCAATCATAGAATGACAGGATGTAATCGTAAATAATACTTTGTCAATTCACAGTAAAGCAGACAAATTCATATATAGCAGAACCGCTAAAGAATATAACCCGGATTGCTTCGATCCTCGCAATAACGCAAAAAAAGCCCCGATAGACATCGGGGCCGCTTTCTATATAATGCACATGAGAGAAAAAACAAATTGAGAACGTAAAGTTGCCGTTCCTGTTTCATATTCAAAATGATATTTGTATGAACGGCGTTAATGAAATGTTAGTGTGAACAGCCTGAGGGTAAAAAGCAGGCTGTTCATGGTTTTCAGAACTTAGTTACTGTCTCCTGTTTTTACACGATTGGCTTCTTCATTTGCTCCACCCCTTTTTCTCTGCACATTACCAACCTTACCCTTGCTGAAACGGTAAGTGAATGAAACATTCACTACTCTGGATTCTCCAAACTGCTGAAACTTCGCATCAATATTGCTGTACTTACTTTCTCCCTGTATACGCTGGCTCCACAATACATCTCTCACACTTACCCTTACTGAACCTTTGTTCTTTAATACCTGTTTGCTCAACCCCAGGTTCATCATTCCAAATGCTTTGATACGGAAGATACCTTCCACACCTTCTGTTCTGCCAAAACCGCTTACTTCTGCACCCCATCCTTTATTAAATTTGAACTGCTCCATTACATTGAACATACCTGTGGTAGCACCAATGGTTACAGCATCACCGTTCACAATTTCTTTGAACTCGTTATTGTACACATTTACGTAAATATTGCTTGTCCACCATTTGGTAACCGGAAAGAAAGCATTCACGGAAAGCCCATACTGGCGCTGGTTGGCAATATTGGTCTTCTTGATATAACTTTCATTCTTACCAGTGTTCTGCTCCAGTACATCCTGAATAATATCCGTTGTTTTGGTATAGTTCAGCGTAGTGGTTAAAAAATTGTTGTAGGTATGGGTTAACTCAATATTATGACTGAATTGTGGCTGCAGATTTGGGTTACCCTGCTGGTATG
>CANGOX010000209.1 GCA_947455605.1 Chitinophagaceae bacterium | reverse complement strand
CTTTCATTTACAAATGATATTTTCCATACGTGTTCCGGTATAACGATCCAGCAGGTGATTGACCTGATCATTAAAGATATCCCCGGTGCACCCTTTCCTAAAACAGTAGATACGATCAAAGCGGGAGATGCCAATCAGCCCGTTACCGGTATCGTAACCACCATGTTTGCTACCGTAGACGTTATTGAAAAAGCAGCTGCAGTAGGCGCTAATTTCATTATTGCACATGAGCCTACATTTTATAACCATCTTGATGAGACCAATTGGTTAGAAAATAATGAGGTCTTCAAATACAAATCAGCACTGCTGAAAAAATACAATATTGTGGTGTGGCGGTTTCATGATTATATCCATGCCCACAAACCTGATGGGGTGATCACCGGAGTACTCGAAGCGTTGGGCTGGGAGAAATATGCCGATACGGCAAAAAAACCTTATCTCATCAATATTCCGGCCACAAGCCTGCAATCCATTATTGATCTTACCAAAAAGAAACTAGGTATTGCTCATCTGCGGTATGTGGGCGATAAACAGCAAACCTGCAGCAAGATCGTTTTTGCTCCCGGTTCTGCAGGTGGCAGAATGCAGATCAGTGCCTTAACCTTGGAGAAACCCGATCTGCTCATCGTGGGTGAAGTAGACGAATGGGAAACCAGTGAATATGTTCGCGATCTGAGAGCATCGGGTTCTAAAACATCTTTATTGGTATTAGGACATATAGTAAGTGAAGAACCCGGACTTGAATGGCTGGTAAAATGGCTGCAGCCACAGATAAAAGATATTCGTATTACCCATATTCCTTCAACAGATGCTTTTAGCTGGGCATAGTAATGATAACATGAAAAGAACCTATTGTATTGCTTTCGTAATTTCAGCGTTTAGTTTACTGTCATTTATAGCAGAGGCGCAAACTAAAACAACTATTAAAGCATGGATCACCGATCCGGCCAAACAGGTCTATTTTAAGCAGGAGATCACTGAAAAATTTTCAGGAACACTTTCCATTGATGCTGCCACGATTATGATCGATGATAAGGTCACTTATCAATCCATAGATGGTTTTGGTTTTGCGCTCACTGGTGGCAGTGCCATGCATCTGATGAAGATGAGCGCAGGTGCTAGGGCTGCTTTACTCAAGGAATTATTTGGTACAGATAAGGAACAGATCGGTACCAGTTATCTGCGAGTGAGTATTGGTGCTTCGGACCTTGATGAAAAAGTATTTTCTTATGATGATCTGCCGGCTGGGCAAACCGATACAGCACTTTCGCATTTTGATCTGGGGTATGATAAGCAGTACCTGTTGCCGGTGCTAAAGGAAATATTGAAGATCAATCCGTCTATCAAGCTAATGGGTTCTCCCTGGTCTCCACCGGTATGGATGAAGGATAATCAGGATACCCGGGGTGGTAGTTTGTTAAAAGAATATTACGGAGTGTATGCCCGCTATCTTGTAAAATATATGCTTGCTATGAAGCGTGAGGGCATTCACATGGATGCATTGACCGTGCAGAATGAACCATTACATCCGGGTAATAATCCAAGTTTATTGATGTTGGCACCCGATCAGGCTGCGTTTGTGAAAAATTATCTCGGGCCTGCTTTCAAAAAAGCAAAGATCAATACAAAGATCATCATCTATGATCATAATGCTGATAAACCTGAATACCCAATTTCCATACTGGATGATCCGGAGGCAAAAAAATATATTGATGGGTCAGCCTTTCATATGTATGCGGGAAAGATTGATGCCTTATCTAAAGTACATGATGCCCATCCTGACAAAAACCTCTATTTCACCGAGCAATGGATAGGAGCTCCCGGAAATTTTTCCGGTGATATTTCCTGGCATATCGAAAACCTGATCATTGGTGCCACACGTAACTGGGCAAAGACCGTACTGGAATGGAACCTGGCATCAGATGCTGAATACAAACCTTATACAGACAGGGGAGGGTGCAAAACCTGTTTGGGTGGGGTTACGATTGAAGGAGATCAGTATACAAAGAATCCGGCTTATTATATCATTGCACACGCGGCAAGGTTTGTAAGACCGGGATCAGTCAGGATCTCATCAAACCAGATGGATCAGGTTCCGAATGTGGCTTTTAAAACCCCATCTGGTAAGATGGTCTTAATTGTTTTAAACCGTTCAAAAGCTGTAAAATTGATTCATATAAATTACAAAAAACAAACGGAGAACATGTTTTTGGAAGCAGGTGCCGTTGCTACGTATGTTTGGTAAAAATCTAAAATAAATTTCATGAAAAAATATATTAGCCCGATCGTATGGATGGTTTGCTGGTTGTTAGCATCAGGATGTATTGTTAAAAAAACAAACACATCACCTGTTGATAATATATTGAAAGATGCGACGGCTGTTTTACAAAAACAGATCATGGAAGAAGCCGACTGGGCCATGCAACAGGAACCCATTACCGTTACGGGAGCATCTTCTCCGCTGAGTGCGGGAGGCAAACATGATTTTTTTTCACAGGCAGATTATTTCTGGCCAGATCCGAAGAATCCGAACGGCCCATATATCAACCGCGACGGACAATCCAACCCCGATAATTTTCAGGCACACAGAAAAGCCATGATACGCTTCAGTCAGGTGATGGGGGCATTGGCATCTGCCTATAAAATAACGGGGGATAAAAAATATGTGGTGCACGCTGTAAAACATCTGAAAGCATGGTTCGTTGATCCTGAAACTTTTATGAATCCGGATCTGGAATATGCACAGGCAGTCATCGGCGTATTTAAAGGACGCAGCTATGGCATCATTGATACCATTCACTTTATGGAAGTGGTACAGGCGGTGATCGTAATGGAAAAAGACACTTTATTTGATAAAGAAGTATTGGCCGGAACCAAAAAATGGTTTACGCAATACATACATTGGTTGAATACCAGCAAGAACGGACTTGATGAAAAGAATGCAAAGAATAACCATAGCGTTTGCTGGGCAATGCAGGTAGCTTCTTTTGCCAGGCTTTGTGGCAACAAAGCGATGCTGGATACCTGCAGCAAATTATATAAGACCGTTTTTCTTCCCAATCAAATGGGTGTGGATGGAAGTTTTCCATTGGAACTGGCACGTACAAAGCCTTATGGCTATTCTATCTTTAATCTTGATGCAATGGTAACCCTCTGCCAGATCGTTTCAACACCGGCAGATAATTTATGGGTGTATGAAACAGCGGATGGAAAATCCATCAAAAAAGGGATCAGCTATTTATATCCCTTTGTTGCAGATAAATCCAAATGGACAGCCAAACAGGATGTGATGTACTGGAACGACTGGCCCGTAGCACAGCCCTTTCTGATTTTTGGGGCCAACAGGTTTTCAGTGAAAGAATGGTTCGATACCTGGAAGCAATTGGATCATCAACCCACTATCACAGAAGTGATCAGGAATGTGCCGATACGCCATCCTCTGATCTGGCTTTGATCATACCAATGCTTAGTGAAAATCCTGATCT
>CANGOX010000208.1 GCA_947455605.1 Chitinophagaceae bacterium | reverse complement strand
CCAGTCATATTCATCAACCCATACCCGGTTGCCCTGCTTTTGGAAGATACAAACTGGCAAAGAATGGGCATGTTATTACCATCAAACATCCCGTATCCAAATCCAAAACAAAAGGCAGCGGCTATTACATGTACCAATGTATGTCCAAACCCAATGAGCAGTAACGAAGGAATGGTAAATGCCAGACCGAGGGCGCTGGTATACACCCTTCCTTTTATATTTTTCTGCACCCATTTATCGGATAAGATCCCTCCGAAAATAACACCCAGAAAAGAAGATACAGCAATGGTAATGGTTGATAATGGCCCCGCTTTCGCCATATCAATATGAAGATTATCTGCAAACAAAGTAGGCAGCCAGTTCTTAACGGCCCAACCGGGTATACTCACTACTGCGAAGTAAAAAAGAATGATCCAGAATGAACCATTGAATGCGAGGCTTTGCAGCTCCTTCCATAAAGAAGGTTTTATTTTCACCTGCTCTCCTTCTACCCTGATTGGATGGTATGCTGATTTTTTTTCATGCAGGAAAAAGATCAATACAAGTGAATACAGGATACCGATAATCCCAAACGTATGAAAGGCCGATTGCCATGAATAAGCAGCCGCTACGGTTGCCCCAAACCCTCCCAGTGCCTGTCCCATATAGAGACCGGTCATATGAATACCAATGGCCAATGATCTTGTTTGTGAGGAATGAAAATCTGCGATCAGGGACAAGCCCGCAGGAATGTATAATGCTTCGCTGATACCCATGACGGCCCTCAATACATAGAGTTGTTGGAAACTTGTAGCATATCCCATGGCAAAAGTTACCCCCGACCATACAAACAGGCTTCCCACGATCAGCCATTTACGGTTAAACTTATCAGCAAAAATGCCAGATACCGGACTCATCAATCCATAGATCCACAAAAACACCGCCATCAGATAACCGAAATTGGTAGCCGATTGTAATTCAGTAATATCAACCTGCATAGACGGGCGCATAGTAGAAAGCATCTGCCTGTCCATATAATTCAATAAAGCAACACCCCATAACAAGGCCACTACAATCCAGGGGTATTTTTTTGAATTCTTCATTGATTACTGAATTAGGTTTACTATAGAACCATTGGTATGCTATCTATTTACTGTAAGGTTCCCATCCAGATCTCAGGGGAACGAATACCTGCTTTTACTTCACCGGATGGAATAATGATCGATCTGTTCCATATAAAGGCCGTAGTGGTAACCGGTGCCGGAAATGGCAATACATCACTTAGTTCCCATTTTCCGGTAACTGTATGATACGACAAAATTTCCCTGCTGAAGCCGGGATGACTATTCTGTAATTCGTTTTTTATTTTAACCAAAGCTGCTTTCTGTCGCGGGTCATTTTCTTTGCCGATGGCAACAAGTGTTTTTTCTACTTTATTAAATACCGCTCCTTTATCTCCCCCAAATATCAGGATCCTGTTTCCTTCAAAAGCAATACCAGTGTGTGCGGATAAAGCATAAGGCATGGATGAGCAGGTTTGCCATGATGCAGTAATAAAATCATAATGGTAAACAGCTGCATAGAACTCACTGATACCTGAAATATCTTTTCTTCTTCCGCCTACCAGGTAAAGAGAAGTGTCTTTCCCATTCGATTGTACCACCATGATTGCATGAGATACCGCTACAGGAAGTTTAGGCAGCATTTTCCATTTTGCACCTTCTGTACTTATATCAAGTGATAAAAAATGATCAGTTGGGCCATCAACCGTTTCTCCCCCTGCTATATACAGGGTATGTTGGTATAGCACCCCCGAAGCGTTGGCTAAACCAGCAGGCAGATCGGGTAATATTTTATATTGTAAGGATGGCTTTCCGGTTTTGATGTAGGCAAAAAAAACTTTGTTAGAAAAACCTGATTGATTTTGTCCGCCAACACAAACCACTCCGTTCTTCCATGCGATACTTGTTCCGTAAGCCAGTGCCACCGGCAAGCGGCCTCGAACGGGAAGGAGATCCATTCCATTCTTATTTCTCTGAAAAAAATAAACCGTATCATGAAATAATTTACTTCCTCCTTCCCAGGGAAGCCCATTGGAAAAATTGGAGCCACCAGCTATCCACATGAGATCTCCGGATGCACCGGTAAATGCCCCTGCCAGGCCGGAAGCTGTTCCTGTTTTTGAAGAAGGTAAGACACCCAATACCCTCCAATGGATCTTTTGCATATTGGTGTTCTGAGCTGATATACTCCAAAGAGATAACATCAGAGAAAATAGTGTAAAAATATGGAGAGTGATTTTGCGCATGCTCGGGTCAGTGCCTTACCGGTTGCGGTTTTCGCGATTGAAAGGTATTGAACTGTAATGACTGTGCATCATTCCTGAATAATTCAAATTCAGCTGTTCCCATATTTTTGACGGGCAGCCGGAATTCACCACAGTTAAGCCCTATCAGTTTCATATAAGCCTTACCAACAGAGATTCCGCCATATTTTCCCAGCAAGCGTATCATATCGATCGATTTCTGCTGAAGGCTTCGTGCCAGTTCAAGATCGTTATTATTATACGCATCTATTAGATCGTAATACAAAGGAGCTGCATAATTGAATGTACTGCCAACTGCACCTTTGGCACCAATGGCCAATGCGGATAACATATTTTCATCACGTCCCCAAAGCATATCGTATTTACCATCTGCAAAATTGAGGCATGACTGAAAATCCATAAAATCTTCATGTGTGTATTTCACACCTGCAAAATTTTTCAGCTTGCCATCCAATGCCTGTAAAAGTCCGATCATTGGGAAATCCACACCCGTAAGAACCGGAATATGATAATAATAAAAAGGGATCTCGGGAACAGCTTCGGCAATAGCTATGCAACAGTCAGCCAGCATTTCTACGCTTGCCGGTTTAAAATAAAAAGGTGAGGTAAATGCTACAGCATATAACCCGATATCGCGGGCATGTTTTGCCAGATCAATGCAATCTGCTATACAGGTACCTCCCACTAAAGGCATTACTTTAAAATCTGTATCATTTTTTGTGCAACCGGCCCAGGCTTCTGCTACTTGTTTTTTTTCATGGAGGGTAAGTGAAACGCCTTCACCCGTTGAACCATTGATAAATGCGCCATTTACACAATTTCCTTTTAATAATTCATAGTAGGCTGGTATAATGGCAAGGTTTAAGGATCCATCCGTTTGCATAGGAGTGAATGGCGCAGCAATCAATCCCTGCAAGTGCTCTATTTTCATAACGGTAACTTAAAAATTATTCTTCAAAAATCAACATTTTAATTTAACCGGGGATAGAGATCCCCGGTTAATATGCATCAATAACCAACTGCCATGCCTGATTGAAAAACTACGACTGGCTTTCCAACCTGTAACTGCGCATGAACCTGTTTCAATTAAAATGTAGGATAACCCGGGTTCTGAACCAATGATCTGTTATTGGTCAAACTACTTCTGTCAATTGGCCAAAGCATACGATACGCTTCATTCGT
>CANGOX010000207.1 GCA_947455605.1 Chitinophagaceae bacterium | reverse complement strand
TTTAAGAAAAAACTACCTGAAAAATTCAGGCATCGTCATTTCAAATAAATATGTTCATAGTTAAAATAAACTCTCTTGAAGATGACCTCCTACCGAAAAACAGGTTAGGTTTTGAACGATACATTTCCCATCGTTAATATACGAATCATTGTCCGATTTTTCGGAGAGAGGCCATTGATTGCCAGAAAAGATGGTTTACCAAAACCAATTTTTTGAAGGAAGATTTAATAAAATGGAAAACTATACTGAATAAAAAGATCGTGTTTATTTAATTTCCTGACCAGGATGATATGCCGATTCTTTGTTTTTTACAACATCTTCTTTGTAGAAAAGTATGGGCTTATATTGATGATTGATATACCCTTCTGCCTGATCGATAAAATGGGGAGAATTGGAATCGGAGCTGCTTCCCCCGGTAAGAATAGATTTCCCTGATATTTTTTTACCAAAAGAGACCACTGCAACAAATGTGTTTCCGGATACGCCGTATCTCAATTTTGTGTCTTTTGCTTTCTTACTTACAAATGCATTTATAGAGCCCATAAATCCGGGAGTGGCGGATACTGCCAAGCTTGGTTTTCTGTCATCGGGCGCATTTTCTGAAGCAACTCTTTGATATCTGTTTAATTCTCCCCAGGCAATATCCCATTTACCCCAATCTTTGATAAGATCTGAAAGAACGGATACAAGTAACTGTAATTGTTTCTCGCCTGTGATATCAGTAAGTGAAATTGAAGAGCCGTTTGAGATAGCATATTGTTCTTCGTTGGTTACTGGCTTAACGAGTTTTGCAGTGTTTTGCAACGCAATTTTCTCTAACCACAATACAGTCAATGTTGTTGCCACACTTGTAGTATCTGCCCTGAAATTCCATTTTTTTAAAACCTCTATTGGCGCTTTAAGTAAACGGATGAGAGAATCCGTAGTGCATGCATTATAAGAAGCCAGCAGTGTAGGGATAAATCTTTTTGCATTCATCAAATAGCTGTCGTTTGCCATAATTATAATGCTGTCTATTGTCAGATCTCTGGCATTAGTGAGTTGACGTATAGCATTCATTGCTCTGGGTGTATGCCCGTCTGGAAACATATAAGCCGGCTTTTTAAACATTACCGAATCAAAATATCCAATTCCATATAACGGGGTAGAGTTGCAATTTTGTACCCATCCATTTTTGGGATTGATATAGTTTGGAATGTCTGCGAGTGTATGCGTTCCCTTCCATTCTGTTTCTGCTATGTTACCAGGAATCGGCCTCGACCAGTCATATCTGGCAGATCGGATTGGAACGAAATTACCATGCCAGTAAGCTATATTTCCTGTTTGATCTGCATAAATAGTATTGGTTCCGGTCATAACCCTCTTATCAAGATAACTTACAAATTCTTTTTTGGTTTTGCTTTTAGTAATATTCCAGTGTACTGAAAGCAGTTCATTGTTTGCATTGATAGACTTAGCCGAAAGCCATTGGCCATTACGCAACGCTACTACGGGTCCATGGTGTGTTCGAAAAACGGTAAATTGAACGGTTTCTTTTTTGTCACCGTTTTTATAATATAATACCACTTTCGAGGAATCTACCGGCTTCCACTCATTGTTATATTGATATACATAATTACCCTTGCGCTGTTCAATCGTTTCTGCATATAAATCCTTTGAATCGGATACAGTAACGGTATGCATCCATCCGCAAAAAGAATTAAATCCCTGCCATATATGAAACTCACCCAGAAATGGAGCACCATATACATTTAACCCCTCTTTGCTAACCAGCTGAACCTCTATTCGATTATAAAATTCTGAATGGGGGTTAATTAATAAAATGGGAGTGTGGGATCTTGTAAGCTTAGGTGAAATGGCCCAACCATTAGATCCGGCTGAATTTTCTTCGTTTCTAAGTATCGGTTCAAAAGCAATGTCTTTAACAGCAGCCAGTGGATACATATTTCTTATTTCGGCTTCTGTTACATTACTTCCTGCTATGGCCGGTATATTATTCAATAAAGGCATCCATGGCTGAAAGCGGTTTATTAATTTCGGTTTAAGTTCCGGATGCATATAAATAAAGTAATTAATCCCCGCAGCATAAGACCTGCAAAGATTCTGCATGTAAGGAGTTGCTTCAGATAAAAGCCTGATAGCCTTATTGGAATCTATATACATTCTGGACCATAGATCTTTATAGATAGCCGACTTGCCGGCAACTTCAGATTCTCTTCCTAAATGGTTTATTACAGCACTTTCCACTTTATAAAAGAAAGATTCACATTGAACATACATCATTCCAAAAACCGCGTCAGCATCGTTTTGTGTGTATATATGTGGCGTACCCCATTTATCTCTGATAATATTTATTCTTGAAGCCTGGGCTTTCCACTTTTGTATCTCTACATTACTGAATGGCTGAGTTCGGCCTGTTTCTTTCAAAAACAATGCGAGAATGAATATCAGAAATATACGTTTCATAAAAATTTTCCCGGTTATAAAGATTGCTGTTTATCCGTTCTGTTATATTAGTTTATTATAAAGAAGCTCATTATTTGGAATAGGCCAGATATAATTCGCATCTGAAGGGTTTGCCGCAGGAACTGGTGTAGAGCCAGCAGGTAGTTTTGCAGGAATGGGTAGCCCAAGACGCATGATATCGCCATTTCTGAGTCCTTCGCCCAAAAACTCAATCCTTCTTTCGTTAATAATCTTATTGATCAGATCTGCTTTATCTGTTGGTGCGAATACGGTTGTTGCGTCAGATCTTCCTCTTATCGCATTTAAAATAGTAACTGATCTTGTATTTAATCCGTTCACATTAGCCAGCGCCTCTGCTAAATTCAGCAACACTTCAGAATATCTCATTACAGGAATATAATCTAGATATGGTGACCCTAGTGAAAATTTGCTGCACCAAAATCTTCCTTTATTGGTTCCTGAAGGAGTAGTAAACGTGAGATTCCGTCTTTTATCTGTTGCTTTCCAGGCAGCATCGCTCACTATACCTTTCTCATACAAATAAAACTGCCCTGTACCAACCGATCCTAGACCGGTAGCATCTGCAGATACCGGCAAAAAATTATTAGCTAAAGAGTTTCCGGGAGCGTCGTTTGCCGTAAAGGGAACAGAAAAAACAGATTCTGCAGTTGTATACGGTGTTTTAAAAACAGTAGTAATATCAGCTTGCAAAGCAAAACTAACATTGGTAGTGTTGGTCGTTGTGAAAGGAGTAGCAGCTGTTACAATTTTATTTGCCTCAGTTATCACATTCGCATAATCGCCCATACTTAGATAAACTCTTGTCTTAAAAGCGATCGCACTGTTTTTATGAAGACGGGTAGTATTTAAAGATGCAGAAGAATATTTAGCAGGCAGGTTTGTTTCTGCATAATTCAGGTCTGAAAGAATTTGTTTATAAACACCATCTACTGTTGTTCTGGCAAGGTTATAATCAGTTAAGCCAGTATTCCCTGTTAATCGTAATGGCAGTCCGGGATTATTCCCGTTATTATCACGATAGGGTTTTGCATATAATT
>CANGOX010000206.1 GCA_947455605.1 Chitinophagaceae bacterium | reverse complement strand
GATGGAAATGGACTGAATGCGAATGACGGAATACTTGGCCCGCATCGTGAAAAAGAAGCCAGTTTTTTTGCGCTCAAGGAGATCTTCTCTCCTGTTAAAATCCGAATGAAGGATCTGCCGGTCAATTTTAACGGGAACATCGAAGTAGAGAACCGGTATCATTTTACTAACCTCGATCAATGTAGTTTTCAATGGGGCTTGGTCAATTATTACCAACCCAAAGACCGTTTTGCAGGATATACAGTTGAGCAGAAAGGAAAGGGAAACCTTGCTTCTGTAAATCCTTCTGAAAAGGGTAACCTGGCGTTAGATCTTCCTGCAGATTATATAAAATATGATGCATTGGTATTGGTGGCCAGAGATCCCATGCAGAACGAGATCTATAAATGGATCTGGAAAATTAAAACGAATGAAGCCTTGCTGAATAACCTGGTTGTGATGAATGACAGCACAACCTCTCTCTTGGAAACCGATACCAGTTATGTTATGAAGGGAGGAGAAGTATCGGTTATGCTCAATAAGCGAAACGGCATGTTAAATGGCACAAAGAATACATCTTCGGATAATTTATCTTTTAATAAAGGACCCATATTGGTGCAGGGATCAGCCAACCTGCTTTCTTCCAAACATTACAAGGATGGTAAGAACAGTGTAACAGAATTCACTTACGATGGAAACCTGAAATACACCCGATGGACTATGTATGGCAGTGGATGGGTTGGCCTCGAGTATGAATACTTACTGAATGGGTCATTCCCTTTTGCCGGTGTTAGTTTTCAATATCCGGAAAATTTTATACTGGGCGCCAAATGGTTGGGTAAGGGGCCCTACCGTCAGTGGAAGAACCGTTTAGAGGGAACAGAGATCAATGTATGGCAGAACCTGTATAACAATACTCAAACAGGTTATGCACCATTGATCTATCCCGAGTTTAAGGGGTATTACGGTGAAGTAAGTTGGATGGAATTCAATACAGTTGAAGGAAAATTCTATGTAGCCAGTAAGGATGCAGGCTTATATGTTCGGCTGTTTGATTTTTATGGGTTAACCGGTGTAAAACCACATCCTGAGTTGCCTATTGGGAATATCAGTTTTCTGGATTGCATACCGCCTATGGGTTCAAAACTGGCATTGAATATTAATTATAACACCTCTTCACTTGGGCCACAAAGTGAACCTACAAAGATTTCAGCACCTGTTAAAAGAAAAATCTTCTTCTATTTTGGATCGCCTAAAACCCTTGCAGGTAAAGAGTTATACAGCAGACCGGTAATTGATAATGTATTTTAAACACAATTAGTTTAGCTAATGTGAAACGCATCTTACGATAGATCTGTTAGATTTTCTTTATAGGGATAATACAGGGTGATTTAAAAACTAACGAATTTCTGTTTTAGCTGTTCTTTCTGTTGAGGGCAGGATGGTACAGGATACCAAATGCAGGATGGTGCAGGATGATTGGGGATTGAAATCGGAATAATTTGTCACGATTTTAAAACCATAATGCTGCCATATGAAAAGGAATTCCCTACTCTTTGTAGTAATTTTTATTTTATCTCCTCTACTCATTTTCGCACAGCAAAGGCAAATAAAAGGAACCGTATCTGATGATACCGGCCTTCCTGTTGCTGATGCTACCGTGTCTGTAAAAGGAGCCGCCACCAAATCAAAAACAGATGTAAAAGGATCTTTTACACTCACAGTTTCCGGTGCAGGGCCGGTTCAACTTATTATCTCACATGTAAATTTTGGTGAGAAAACAATAAGCGTATCCGGTAATGAAGTTTCCATAACCCTCGACAAAAGCACCAGGCAACTTGATGAAGTAATTGTGGTGGGATATGGTACACAAAAGAAAGGAAGCGTAACCGGCGCGGTGAGTACTTTGAAAAACGAAAACCTTGATGAAAGGGCCATCACGCGTGTAGACCAGGCATTAGTTGGTCAGCTAGCGGGTGTAACTGTAAAACAGATAACGGGAGTACCCGGTAAAGCTTTCAGTGTGCAGGTGCGTGGTTCAGGATCAATCAGTGGGGGTAATGAGCCATTGTATGTACTGGATGGTTTTCCATTATCCGTGAACTCAAGCAATACGGGTAATGGTAGTTTTTCAACCGGTAACCCGCTGGATAACATCAACCCCAATGATATTGAAAGCGTAGAAGTATTGAAAGATGCTGCTGCTGCTGCGATCTATGGTTCAAGAGCATCGAATGGTGTGGTATTGATCACCACCAAACGTGGTCAGGCCGGAAAAGCCAAGATCAGTTTTAATACCTATATGGGCTATAATGAGGCTGCCAAAAAATTAAAGATGCTGAATGGCCAGGAATGGATTGACCGTGCAACTGAAATGATCAATGCAGCGTATGTATTGAAATACGGTTCTACAGGTGCAACTGCAAATGACAATGCAGCAACCAGACAGGCTAAAATTGGTTTAACAGGTACCCAGGTGAGTACTGCATACATGTTGGATCCACGTTGGGCTTTACCGGGGCATCCCGGATTGGCTTTCTGGGATTGGCAGGATGTAATTGAAAGAAAAGGTTTGATGCAGAACCATGAAGTTTCTGCCAGCGGTGGAACGGATGCGATCAAATATTTTATTTCAGGAAACTATGCAGATCAGAACGGATATGTGATCGGGTTGGGTTATAAATCTTATTCGGCAAGAGCAAACGTGGAATTCAATGCTTCACGTAAGTTGAAATTTGGCTTGAATATTGCGCCTTCCTATTCTGTTACTCAGGATCCGGGTGTAGAAGGGAAAGATGCTATTTTTCACCAGGCATTAAGTACAACCCCGGTTCAGGAAGATACCATGGGTGTATATTTTAACATCGGAAAGAATGCGAGTTACCTCTGGAGTAACACTAATAATGCTGCGCTGGGTAAACTGCAGAACAATATCGGTACTACCAAACGCTATCGTACATTGGCTACCGTATATGGTGATTATGAAATTATCAAAGGTCTGAATTTCAAAACTTCGGTTAACCTGGATAACACTGATAATATTTCAAACTCCTATAACCCTTATATCACGGCAGGAACACAGCTGGCAAGAACTTTTACAGGATCCAATAATCTATTGGCTGCCACTTCCGGTTCTTACGGCAGTTACAGAAGGCAGACCTTTGTGAATGAGAATACATTGAGTTATAATACGGTGATCAAAAATTCACATAGCCTAAACGTATTGATCGGACAATCGTATAACCTTGACCGTTTCGACAGAACCAGTTTGAGTTCAAGTGGTGGTTATACCAGCGCCGTGATACAGACATTGAATGCAGCAGCGGCGGTAACCGGAAATACCACGTCAACACAAAGTGTATTGATCTCTTATTTCAGCCGTTTACAGTATGGCTATCAGGACAAATATTTATTATCTGCCAGCTTACGTAGAGATGGTTCTTCCCGGTTTGGTATCAATAACCAATATGGTATATTCCCATCTGCTTCAGTAGGTTGGAGGATCAGTCAGGAAAACTTTATGAAATCAGTTCCACTGATCACCAATCTGAAACTGCGTGCCAGTTATGGT
>CANGOX010000205.1 GCA_947455605.1 Chitinophagaceae bacterium | reverse complement strand
TATATCTTCTGGAATTATCATGAAACAAAACCCGGTGTATTCGATTTTGTTTCAGAGAATCGAAATGTTGCGGAGTTTATAAAAATTTGTCAGCAGGAAAAAATGTGGGTACTGCTTCGTCCCGGTCCTTATGTCTGCGCTGAGTGGGATTTTGGTGGGTTACCTGCCTATCTGTTAAAGATCCCTGATATTAAAATACGTTGCAGTGATCCACGCTATCTGCAAGCGGCAGAACGCTATATTAAAAACCTGGCGTTACAGGTAAAGAGCCTGCAATGCAATAACGGTGGGCCCATACTGATGGTGCAGATAGAGAATGAATATGGCAGTTATGGCAATGATAAAAAATACATGGAGCGCTTGCGTACTGTGTGGAAGCAAAATGGAATTACCGTTCCATTTTATACATCCGATGGTGCAACCCCGTACATGCTCGATGCTGGAAATATAGCCGGAGCTGCGATAGGATTGGACAGTGGTGGTAATGATGGAGATTTTGCACAGGCAAAAAAACACAATCCCAATGTGCCGGCATTCAGCGGTGAAACCTATCCCGGATGGTTAACGCATTGGGGTGAGAAATGGCAACGGCCTGATACCAACTCACTCAAAAAAGAGATCAGTTATTTATTGGCTAATAAAAAGTCTTTCAATTTATATGTGGTGCACGGTGGAACCAATTTTGGATTTACTGCCGGGGCCAACGCTTTTTCGCCCACGCAGTATCAGCCGGATATTACCAGCTATGATTACGATGCACCAATTGATGAACAGGGCAGGGCTACACCAAAGTATACTATGCTTCGCCGCTTGATTGCCGATGCCAATCAGCTGAATTTGCCGGAACCTCCTGCTGCCCCAAACTTGGTCAGTATCCCAAACATTACATTGACCAAGCACAGTACTATCTGGCAACATCTTCCTAAACCTATTTTATCGGCACAACCCTTAACCATGGAAGCCATGAACCAGGACCAGGGACTGGTAGTTTACCGAACAAAATTGATCGGACATAAAAGCGGTAATTTGACCATTACCGAACCTCATGATTTTGGATTGGTTTTTCTGAATGGAAAATATATTGATTCCGTATGGCGTGATGGCGGTAAATGGACGGTTAAATTACCTGTATCTGATGTAAAAGATCCGGTATTGGAAATTGTAATGGAAGGTATGGGACATATTAATTTTGCACAGTTCATGATCGATAGGAAAGGGATCACCGACAGGGTTACCTTAAATGGTATGACATTAATGGATTGGGAAATGTTTCCTTTACCCATGCAACCTGGAGATATACAAAAGATGACGACAGCTGCCATTACTGCAATGGATGACCGGTCTGGCACATTATTCACAGGAAATTTCCAATTAGAAAAGACAGGGGATACATTTCTTGATCTGAAAGAATGGCATAAAGGAATGGTATATGTTAATGGTCATTCACTTGGCAGGTATTGGAAAAAAGGGCCGCAGCAAAGATTGTTTTGTCCGGCTTCATTTTTACAAAAAGGAAATAATAAGATCGTGGTGTTCGATCTCTTTCAAAAAACACCGCTCAATATTTCAGGAAAAGAAACCATGGAATAAATACGCATCACTGATCAGCCCCATATATGAAACGAATCTTATCTTTTTTACTCATCACGCCCTTGCTGACATTGGCCCAGCCAACGATCAATATCATCCCCAAACCCGTGAACCTGATCCTGCGACCGGGAAGTTTTACGATCGATGCAAATACCGCTATCCATTTCAAGGGAAGTAATCATGCTTTGTTGCAGAATGCAAATTTTCTGGCAGCTTCTGTCAAAAATATCTCAGGTGTAAAACTGGCGGTCAATACCGATGAAGAAAAAACGATTGAGCTATCTGTTGCAAAGATCGATGGCATAGGCGAGGAAGGCTACCAACTGAATGTATCCGAATCAAACATCACGATCAAAGCCAATTCTCCGAAAGGTGTGTTTTATGGTATTCAATCATTATTACAAACACTTCCTCAGGTAAGAACCAATGCCAAGTTGCAGATACCCTGCATGGATATTACGGATTACCCCCGTTTTGGTTGGAGAGGTCTGCACCTGGATGTGAGCCGGCATTTCTTCCCAGCCACTATGATCAAGGAATATATAGATCTGATGGCCATGTATAAGATGAATGTTTTTCATTGGCATTTAACGGATGATCAGGGCTGGCGTATTGAGATCAAGAAATATCCGAAACTTACGCAAACCGGTGCATGGCGTGTTGAGCGGCCCGGTAAGATATGGGGCGATACAGAACCGGCGAAACCGGGAGAAGCAGCTGGGTATGGTGGATTTTATACTCAGGATGAGATCAAGGAAATTGTAGAATATGCTAAACAGCGGAATATTACGGTAATGCCTGAAATAGAAATGCCCGGTCATTCATCAGCGGCATTATCATCCTATCCTCAATTGTCATGTTCGCAACAACCCCAATTAGTGTTGAACGGGGGACAATACAAAACCACTCATTCCAATTATTGTGTAGGAAACGATAGCACTTTTGCGTTTCTGGAAGATGTACTAAAAGAAGTGATGCAGTTATTTCCATCACAATACATTCATGTAGGAGGCGATGAAGTAGATAAGGCAGATTGGAAACAATGCGTAAAATGCCAGGCAAGAAAAAAAGCAGAAGGATTGAAGGATGAAAATGAGCTGCAAAGTTACCTGATCCGAAGAATAGAAAAATTTCTTATCGCTAATAACCGAAAACTGATTGGTTGGGATGAGATACTGGAAGGTGGCCTTGCACCCGAAGCAGCCGTCATGAGCTGGCGTGGTGAAAGCGGGGGAATTGCTGCTGCTAAAATGAAACATGAAGTGGTAATGACTCCCGGAAGCCCCTGTTATTTTGATCATTACCAGGCCGGACCCGAAGGCGAGCCTTTGGCAATAGGCGGATTCAATACTTTACAAAAAGTGTATGCCTATGAACCCATTCCGGCAGAATTAAATGAGGTGGAAAGTAAATATGTATTGGGTGCACAAGGCAATGTATGGACAGAATTCATTACCGATAATGAAAGCCTCGAATACATGATCCTGCCACGCATGCCTGCTTTAGCAGAAGTGTTATGGACGCCCAAAACAAAAAGAGATTTTAAAGATTTTAATAATCGTCTGCAATATCATTTCACTGCATACGGACAAAAAGGTCTCCACTACTGCAAAGGAAATTTTACAGTGGAAATAAAGACTGAATCAAAAAAGGGGAAACTGCAGGCTACGCTTTCCGGCGAGACCCTGAATGGAGAGATCTATTACACAACCAATGGTAATAACCCCACTGCCGCTGACAGAAAATATACCGGCCCTATCCGGATCGATTCATCCATCACTTTAAAAGCGATCACCATTTTGAATGGTAATGTGATGGGTGTAAAACCTTCGGAACAAAATTTTGCCATGCACAAAGCCATCGCAAAAGAAGTGAAATATGAAAAAGATTTTAGTAAATACTACCCGGCTGATGGACCCAATAGTTTAACCGATGGGGTCCGTGGAACAAAAGCACATGGAAAGAACTGGCATGGCTTTAATAAAGAAGACATGACCGCAACGATTGATCTGGGAGAAGAAACCGCTATACAAAGTATCAGTCTGGGCTGCTTGCAGAATTATGGAGCCT
>CANGOX010000204.1 GCA_947455605.1 Chitinophagaceae bacterium | reverse complement strand
TTTATCGAAGTGAGTTTGTTTCTATTATCGGAAAATCGGGTTGTGGTAAATCCACCTTGCTGTATATCTTATCTACCATGGATACTGATTTTGAAGGCGATCTGTTGATCGAAGGTGTCAGTATGAAGAAAAGAAAAGAAGCAGAGCTGGCCAGGGTAAGAAATGAGAAGATCGGTTTTGTGTTCCAGTTCCATTATCTCCTGAATGAATTTTCTGTGATCAGAAACGTTATGTTGCCTGGATTAAAGCTGGGTAAGTATTCCGAAAAAGAAGTGGAGCACCGTGCCTATGAAAAATTAAAGATACTGGGTATAGAAAATGAAGCTTTAAAATGGCCCAACCAGTTATCAGGCGGGCAAAAACAAAGAGTGGCCATTGCCCGTGCTTTGATCAATGATCCCCTGATCATTATGGGAGATGAACCAACAGGTAACCTGGACAAAAAGAATACGGAAATTGTTTTTAATACATTTAAAGAACTGGCAGATGTATATAAACAATCGCTGCTTATTGTAACCCACGATAATGAGTTTGCCTTACGCACCAACCGAATCATTGAAATGGAAGATGGCAAAATTATTAAAATGATTTCAAACGGAATCCCCGTTCAATAGTTATCTGTCTCTTTTTGGCAGTCTGCTCTTTTTATTCAGGTCATATATGAATCCGGTGAGTTCCCGCATGAAATTATCAAGCGTCATGGCTTCCTCTTTGATAAAACTGATCATTTTCAGGATCTCTTCCGGTGAATTGGCATACTCTTCAAATACACTGGCAATACTCAGGATATTAGCGATGGGATGACGTACTTTATTTGAGATCATAAACAGCATATTCTCCAAAGCCTTAATATGAGCTTCCTGATCTTCTTCTGCTTTTTTCTTTTCATTGATCAAGGTCCGTAATGAAAAATACTGGATGATCTCTCCTGAACCATTCTTAATGGGTACGATCACAGAATCGAGCCAGTAGAAAGAGCCGTCTTTTGCTCTGTTCTTCACTTCACCGCGCCAGGGGTTACCCGTACTGATGGTTTCCCACATTTCTCTAAAAAATTCAGGTGTATGATACCCGGCATTCACAATATTATGGTTTTGTCCCAATAGCTCATCCATTGAATATTGTGATACATCACTGAATATTTTGTTCACATAAATGATGTTTCCGTCAGTATCGGTAATGGAACACAGAATGGCTTCAAGCGTAGCTTTCTGGTAAGCGTCTAGGAGGCGTAACAGGTCTTCTTTGGACTGATTGGATATATTGATAGGCCTCTCCATGATAAGTAATAGAATTTAATACAGCACGGGTGTTAGGGGCTGAGAAAACTTATAGGGGAGAATTGTTAATTGAATATAACATATAATCCAGTTCTCTGCAAGAAAATCTGTTAGAAAATATCATGCAGCAGGAAATAACTCAAAATAACTACGGTTACCAGCATCAACACTAATGCGACCGATCCAACGGTATTGGAAAACAAATTGTTACGTGAAGCTCCCATGATCTCTTTATTATTTGATATATGCAGAATGATCAGGATCAGAAATGGAGTTGTTATTCCATATAATAAGGTGGTTAGTAATAATATTTTTACCGCACTTATATGCAGCCAATGCATGCACATACCCAAACACATAGCTATGGCAATGATCAAGTAAAATAAACCTGCCTCACCAGGAGTCTTGTTCAGACCTGCTTTGCGGTTGAATGCTTCCGAAAGTATATAAGAAATAGAGGCACTTAATACCGGTATGATCAGAAAGCCAGTGCCGATGATACCAATGGAAAATAGCACATAAGAAAGATTTCCAGCCAAAGGTTGTAAAGCCAGGGCAGCATCTTTGATGCTTTCAATATGCGTTATGTTGTGGCTGTTAAGAATGGATCCGGTGGTGAGAATGATAAAATACATGATCAGTACCGCAAAAAAAGCACCTGATAAAATATCCTTACGCATGATCCGGAATGAGTAGGTTAGTGTTCTTGGAAGATTTTTATCAGAAGCTGCCAGGGCATCTACTTCAGAAGAAGTTTGCCAGAAGAATAGATAAGGCGAAATGATGGCTCCAATGATGCCTGTAACGGTCATAATGAAATCCTTATCAAACTGAATCGATGGCACCAGTGAATGCCATAAGATGGAACGCAGATTTTGCGGATGTGAAAATGGAACGATCAGATACACCAGCAAACTGAGACAGATATATTTCATGATCAGCGCCAGTTTATCATATGGGAGCAGCAGTATCAAAGCAAATAGGAGCAAGGTGAAACCGATACTGCAATACAAAGATGGAATGGATGGGAACAACAGGTTTCCGGCTTCTCCTAATACCGCAATATCTGCCCCGATATTGAGGAGGAAAGCTGGGCAACTCAATCCGATCAAAAAGTAGAGTACCCACTTTGGGTAATAGGTTTTCACTACACCGGTCAATCCTTTTCCTGTAACAATACCGATGCGGGCACACATTTCCTGTAAAACAGCCAGTATGGGGTATGCTAAGACCGACATCCATAAAGTGCTTAATCCATATCTGGCACCGGCTTGTGAAAAAGTGGTAATAGCAGAAGGGTCATCATCACTTGCCCCGGTGATCAAACCCGGGCCAAGTGTTTTCCAGAATCTTTGTAAACGATATTTGATAGGTTCCCGCCTGCGCATAAATTTTGGGTTGCGGCAAGCAGCTGTTTAAATATACTAAAAATTATTTCTTATCATATCTATTTATCCCTGATAAAAGATCATTATGCCAAATACCTTTCTTTAATAACCAGTAAATGATGCCGGTGATGCCCATACAAATGATTCACTAATAACCGGCAGGATAAAGGATAACCATTAGCTGTTCCCTCATTGTCTAAAGCCTTCTCAGACAGGGATTGAATAAAACAAATGCTGAATGCACGTGCGGCAGATAATTCAGACAGGATATCTTCAAGGCTTCTCTCAGATGCATGAGCATTTTCTACAAAAACATTTTCGTCAAATCCAGGGAGGTTGGTCTTATCACCCCTGCCCATACGCATAGCCCGATACATGATCACCCTTTCACAATCTGATAAATGCACCAGGATATCTTTGATCGTCCATTTTCCATCAGCATACCGGTAATTCAGTTTTTCTTCAGAAAGGGAGCGCGCCAAAGCAAGGGTCTCAATCAGGATATCATTTAAATGGCGTAACAGCTTTCCATCTTCTGGCACATTGGCAAGATAGGGTTCATAAAACGAAGGGATACCGGTAGCAGGTTTGTGAATGGTTTGCATAGCTATGGATTATAATTTCAGGATTATTTCATACAGGACCGGTCTTTCATCACACTCATACCACCAGCAAGATTGGTTACTTTGGAAAAACCGTTTTGCGTAAGAAGGTAGCTCGCTTGCGGGCTGCGGTGACTATGTGAACAGAATACAATGATATCCTTGTTTTTCAGTTTAGCGATCTCAGTAAGCCTTCCGCCTAATTCCTGTATCGGAATATTGATGGCATTCTTCAAAGTCCCAAAATCGGGATTGGCTGCGCCTTCAAATTCGGCTTTGGTGCGTACATCAAGCAAAACTACATCGGGATGTAGTTTAATATAATTACAGATGGCCGCAGGCTGTAAGGTATGAAAGGTGATGGTGGAAACTTTTACCAGTGGCATATTACAG
>CANGOX010000203.1 GCA_947455605.1 Chitinophagaceae bacterium | reverse complement strand
GGTAATTCGGAAGGTTGGCAGTATACAATTAATAACTCACTCAGTTATAATAAAACCGTAGCAAACAAACACAAAATATCTGCTCAGGTGTTACAGGAAATTCAAAAGAATCATTTCCAGTCACAAGGATTTAACGGCGTGGGTGTTCCTGCCGATTATGTTCAGGCATATAACTTCCAGTTAGCAAATACAGTAACCGCAGGTGGTGGTTCTTACAGTGAATCAGCTGTTATCGGTTATATGGGACGTGCTATTTATTCTTATGACAATAAGTATTTACTTACTGCTACTGTAAGAACAGATGGTGCTTCAGTATTGGCTCCGGGAAATAAATGGGTAACCTATCCAGCCGTTTCTTTGGGATGGAACCTTGATAATGAAAAATTCATGCAGTCTGTAAAATTCGTTGATAATTTAAAACTGCGTGCAGGATATGGCATCAGCTCTAATGCCGGTATTAATCCTTATACCACTTTAGGTAGCCTTAATACCAGCTTCTACAACTATGGTTCAGGTTCTACTGCGTTGGTAAACTATGTAGGAGGCTACACGATCAATACGATTCCAAACCCAAGTTTGACATGGGAAAAAACTGCAGGTTTAAATATCGGGGTTGATTTCGCTTTGTTTGGTAACCGTCTTTCAGGTAGCGTTGAGTATTATAATACCAATACCAGCAATATCCTGTTAAGTAAAAGTTTGCCTGTAAGCCAGGGTGCAAACTCTATCCTGGTTAATGCCGGTAAAACTGCTTCACATGGTATGGAGTTAACACTTAGCAGTGTAAATATCCGCAGCAACGGCAAGGGTAAATTTACATGGCGCACAGATGCCAATGCTTTCTTTAACAGAGAGAAGATTGTTGAATTACAACAAGGCCTGCAACAGGATATTGGAAACGGATGGTTTGTTGGCGAACCTATTTCAGTAATCTATGATCTGAAAAAGATCGGAATCTGGCAAACCAAAGATGCTGCTACAGCAGCTCTTTATGGACAGGCTGCCGGTGATATCAGACTTCAGGATTTAAATAATAACAATGCAATTGATGCTGCAGATCGTCAGATCATCGGTAATTTTCAACCATCAGTTGTTGCGGGTTTAACTAACCATTTTGAATACAACGGATTTGATTTGAACATAGTGTTATTCGGACGTTTTGGCCAAACAGTACTTGTTAACTATTTAGGCGCAGATGGTGGTGGTGCCGGTTATCCTTTCTTCATGAACAGCCGTGTTAACCAGCTGAAAGTGGATTACTGGACTCCAACTAATCCTACTGATGCATTCCCTCAGCCAGATGCAAGCCGTGATGGACAGTTGTACACATCCACACTTCAGTATCGTGATGGTTCATTCATTAAAGTAAGAAGTATTGATCTTGGATATAATTTCTCTGGAAAACTGTTGGCAAAAGCAAAGATCCAATCTTTACGATTGTATGTAAATGCACAAAATCCATTTATACTCTGGTCTCCGCTTGTTAAATCAGGCTTAGCACTTGATCCGGAAGGAAATGGTAACGGTAATAACATCGCCGGAACATTAGGTGGTGGAGCTCCCGGTCGTGCAATTACAGTAGGTACGGGCCTTCCTCCTGTACGTTATTTTGTTTTTGGTGCAAGTTTGAAATTTTAATCTGTTAAAAACATTTTTATGAAACATAGAATATTTAAATACTTTATTCTTTTGGGAGCAATTGTTTTTGTAACCAGCGGATGTAAGAAACTGCTCGATGAGCAGCCAAGGTCGAGTATTGACCCATCTTTCTTTAAAACACCGGAAGGTATTCAGGGCGGTATCGCGGGTATTTATGCATCATTCCGCGGACAATGGGGAACGCAGATCTTCACCCAATTGTTTAATGCAGGTACCGAAGAATTTCAAAAAGGTGCAGCAGCTGACGTGCAGCATTGGTTCACTTACAATCAACCAACGATCAAAGCCAGTTCAAATGACTACTTAGGTTTTTGGAACACATTGTATATTGATATCAATACCGCCAATGGTGTATTGCAATATGGTGCCGCCGCAGATATGCCTGCAGCTACCAAAACACAGGTATTGGCCCAGGCAAAATTTCTGAGAGCCTTCTGTTACTATAATCTGGTAACAACATTTGGTGACGTACCTCTGCACATTACTTTTAATACGGATGCTTCTGCCGCAGATACAAGGTCACCACAGGCAGATGTATATGCTCAGATCATCAAAGATTTAACAGAATCCTCTGCAGATTTACCTGCTTTGCCAGCTGCCGGAACCGGAAAACCTGCTACAAAGCCGGTTGCTCAATTCCTCCTTGCTAAAACATATCTGTGGAGAGGATGGTCATCAGCTGGACAGGCAAGTGATTTCACAAATGCCTACACCATTTCTAAGGCACTTATCGATAATAAAGCTACTTATGGCCTTGACTTGATGTCTTATTTTGGTAGTGTTTTTGTAGAAGGAAATGAATATGGTAAAGAAGTATTAATGGTTATTGATCATACCAAAGACCTGAAATTTGGCCAAAATTCAAATGTTGGAGCAGGGGCTACTGCCGGTAATGAGAATAAATCCAACTTCTTCTTCCGTCCAAACTATCCAACACTCAGTGCAAACTATCCTGCAGCAGGTGGTGCTACTTTATGTGTAAGGGATATTAATAATGGACGCCCTTTTCAGCGTATCAGGCCTAATATGAAATACCTGATTGACGTTGCTTTTGCTAACAGAACCACTGATTCACGTTATGAAGGTAGTTTCCAGCTTGCCTGGTTGTCTAACTCAGTTGAACAATCAGCAAAGGGATCTACCGGTGTAACTACGCCAAGAGGTGTTTTGATCAATGGTGTGGATACGGCCATCTTTATGTCAGACAGGGTAGTAACTGCTGCTGAAAGAGCAAGGTTTAAAGGTGTGATCTTCGAACCTGAACACCTGGTCGGTGCTACCGTTAAGATGGACCCGGCTTATTTCCCAAGTTTAAAAAAATGGGATGATTCTACCAGAGGCGATAAAAACGACTACTCAGACAGGCCTTATATTTTATATCGTTTTGCTGAAGTTTACTTGATTGCGGCAGAAGCTGCTATTAAAGGAGGTGCAACCTTAGCAGATGCAGCAACAATGATCAACGTACTGCGTACAAGGGCCGCTTTGAAAGCTACCCAAACACCTGCAGAGTATGCGGCAGCAGTAGCTGCCCAGCAGGTAACTGCCGCACAGATGACGATCGATTTTCTTTTGGAAGAAAGAAGCCGCGAACTCTGGGGTGAATCTTGCAGATGGTGGGATCTGGCCCGAACCGGAAAACTGGTTAGCAGGGTACAATTGTACAATGCAGAAGGAGCTACGGTGCAGGAAATTAACAGGTTAAGACCTATCCCGCAATCCCAAATTGATCTGGTAACCGAAGGGCCTAAATTCCCGCAAAATCCAGGTTATTAAAATAGGTAATTAATATTGGCAAGTATTAATTGGTTAATAAGTCAAAACAACAATCGAAAGCCGGGGGAGTATTACTTCCCCCGGCTTTATTTTAGAGAATTCTTTTTTATTTTAGGAGGGTGTTATACTACTATGCCCTGGCTGACAAGTAAAACAAGGTTCCATAGACAACAATATAGTTAAAAGAATAAACCCGGTGTTTGACGGCCATTGGCAAGCTACTGGCCGTTAAATATTTACAAAATGAGGTGTTAAAAAAGAAAGATACCTTT
>CANGOX010000202.1 GCA_947455605.1 Chitinophagaceae bacterium | reverse complement strand
GACTACCAGCTCAGCCCTGCCCAGCTTCCTGAAAGAACGTTATGGAAAGCAGAAGGCATTGCAGCCAAAGTAGTTAAGGAACTGAAAAGTCCCGGGCTGTTTGCAATCGAACTTTTTATAGACCTGAATGATGAAGTATTAGTAAATGAAGCTGCTCCCCGCGTACACAACAGCGGCCATCATACGATAGAAGCCAACTATTCAAGCCAGTATGATATGCTCTGGCGTATCATGTTACAATTGCCATTGGGCAATACCGACCCTATCCTCCCCTCGGCCATTGTAAATATTCTTGGCGCAGACGGTCATAACGGCCCGGCAAAATATGAAGGTCTGAATGAAGTATTGCAGATGGATAATGTATTTGTACATCTCTACGGAAAAAAAGAAACCAAGCCCGGTAGAAAAATGGGGCATGTAACAATTCTCCACAAAGATTACTCCGACCTAACTTACAAGGCAAACAAGATCAAGCACCTGCTTAAAGTGGTTTCTTAAATAGTGGTTACAACAGGTATATGAACAACCTTTTTTACGGTAAGCGGTTTCAGAAATCCAATTCCGATCAAACTCTTGGTTTGCAGTCCCGGAGAAGTATGGCTGGCACCAAATAACCGGATATTATCATCATAGATCAGATCAAGACTATACGTTGCGGAGAAGAATTTATTGATCTTGAATGAAAAAAGATTGGTCATAAAAATATCCACGTTCTGGGGCTGACTCTGATAATTGGAGAACAGGTCCATCCTTCCTTTATACGTTACATTTTTGGCGATTGTATTGTTATAGTTAACTGTGGCAAATGCACCGATCTCATTTAAAGCATGATGCCCGGCAGGCACCCCATAGATACCCTTTGCCGCCAGCACTTTATTGGAGATGATGGTAGAACGGGAAGTGAGTGGCGATAAGAAGACAGATATAGAACTCTTCGGCTTATAGTCAAATCCCACAGAAAGGATCAGATATGCAGGCGACAAAAATGAGGAAGAAAAATCTCCCACATTATTCGAGAAGGTATATCCATCAAAAAACTGCGAACGGAAATTGAACAGCCCTGAGAGATACCATTTTCCCAAAGTGTCCATTTTATAACCATACTTGCTCAGATAATCAAAACGGTCATCGTTCTTACGGCTGCCCAGACTGGTAGATTGTACAAAGCCCAGATTCACATCCACGTTATTATCCCAGCTCTGCCTGCCTTTACGGTAAAAAAAGAAGTAATTGAAATAACTATTGATCGTCATCGAAAAATTATCGCCACCGGCAGCCCAGTTACTCAATGAACCCTGGGCTAGGTTAAAACTTATTAAACCTCCGGTTTTCCAGTTCCATCGTGAGGTATCGGCATCCTTCTTAATTGTTCTGGAAGTTTCATTTCTTAGCCGGTTTACGGCAATATCCTGACTCATCACAGAATGAACAATGAGCAAGGCCGTAATAATAAGGGGGATTTTACGCATTCCTGTCAAAATTTGCAGGCAAAACTAAGGGTTAAGATGAATTATCAGAAAACTACTGCTGACAATCTGACATTAACGCTCCAATTTTGTATTTTTGCCAACTAAAATTGAGGAAGAATGGAAATACTGGAATTAGCAGGCAAAGTTCACGACGAAACCCGTCAAGGCGAAGCCTTTAATCCCCTTGGAAGCGATCAACAGTCGTTTAAGAAGCACTTTTACATAGAAAGTTATGGCTGTGCCATGAATTTTGCTGATAGTGAAGTGGTAGCGTCAATCTTGAATGCCGAAGGCTTTGGTGCTACCAAAAATGCAGAAGAAGCCGATCTGGTGCTGATCAATACCTGTTCTATCCGAGAAAAAGCCGAGTTAACAGTAAGAAAAAGACTCACCGAATTCAGGAGCCTGAAAAAGAAAAAACCGGGCATGTTGATAGGGATGCTGGGTTGTATGGCTGAAAGGCTGAAAGCCAAATTACTGGAAGAAGAAAAACTCGTAGACCTGGTAGTGGGTCCTGATGCTTACAGAAGCCTTCCTGCCTTGATCGGTGAAGCCGAGACCGGACAGAAAGCAGTGAATGTTTTATTGAGCAGAGATGAAACTTATGGAGATATTGCTCCCATCCGTTTAGACAGCAACGGCGTTTGTGCCTTTGTATCTATCATGCGGGGCTGTAACAATATGTGCAGTTTTTGTGTGGTACCCTTTACCAGAGGAAGGGAAAGAAGCCGTGATGCGTATTCCATCCTTACTGAAGTGGAACATTTATTCCATACAGGTTACCGGGAAGTGACTTTGCTTGGACAAAATGTAGACAGCTATTACTGGATAGATGAAAGCAATGATGAAACGATCACATTTGCCAAACTGCTGGAGAAAGTGGCATTGGTGTCTCCCCTGCTTCGTGTACGTTTCAGTACCTCACATCCAAAAGACATAACAGATGAAGTGTTATACACGATTGCCAAGTATGAGAATATCTGTAATTATATC
Organism: Chitinophagaceae bacterium; assembly: GCA_947455605.1. Taxonomy (GTDB): domain Bacteria; phylum Bacteroidota; class Bacteroidia; order Chitinophagales; family Chitinophagaceae; genus Sediminibacterium. The sequence continues at coordinate 1,313 of CANGOX010000202.1, read as the reverse complement.
CATCTTCCTGTACAAAGCGGCAGCAACCGGATCTTACAGTTGATGAATCGTACGTATACGAAAGAATGGTATATCGCCAAAGTAAACCGCATACGGGAAATTTTGCCTGATTGCGGACTCAGTACTGATATGATCACCGGTTTTTGTACAGAAACCGAAGAAGATCACCGAGAAACGTATTCACTGATGGAGTATTGTAAATACGATCTGGCCTATATGTATTTCTATAGTGAAAGACCAGGAACCCTGGCAGAGAAAAGATATGAAGATGATATACCGGAAGAAGTAAAAAAAAGAAGGTTACAGGAGATCATTGCACTGCACCGCATTCACTCATTGGAAAGCATGCAGCGCGATGTGAATAAGACATTTAAAGTTTTGATAGAAGCCGATTCTAAAAAAAGCGAACAAGACTGGCATGGAAGAACCGATCACAATAAAGTAGTCATATTTCCGAAAGAAAAGTATGCGCTGAAAAAAGGAGATTATGTAAATGTGTTCGTGCATTCCTGCACAGCGGGAACCTTGTTGGGGAAAATTAGTAATGAGTAATTAGTAATCGCCAAAGGCTAATACTAAAACCAACATCTCAATTATTAATTTCTAATTATTAATTTTTAATTAATCAGATGGATTTACAAAGTATAAAGAACAGATTTGGCATCATCGGTAATTCGCCGGCGCTGAACCATGCGTTGAATACTGCGGTGCAGGTGGCAGCCACAGATCTTACGGTTTTGATCGTAGGAGAAAGCGGCGTGGGTAAGGAAGTATTTTCGCAGATCATTCATGCACTCTCCTCGCGCAAGCATAACCCCTTTATTGCCGTTAACTGCGGGGCAATCCCGGAAGGAACGATAGATTCTGAATTATTCGGTCACGAAAAAGGTGCGTTTACCGGCGCTGTAGACAGCCGTAAAGGATATTTCGAAACCGTTAGCGGCGGTACTATTTTTATGGATGAGATCGGCGAAATGCCCCTGGGCACACAAGCACGTTTACTGCGTGTGCTGGAAACCGGTGAGTTCATACGGGTGGGGTCGTCTAAAGTGCAGAAGACCGATGTACGTGTGATAGCAGCCACCAACCGTGAGCTGCTGGAGTTTACACAGAAAGGGCGTTTCAGAGAAGACCTGTATTATCGTTTGAGTACCGTGCCTATCCGTGTTCCTTCATTACGAGACAGAAAAGAAGACATCCTCTTACTCTTCAGAAAATTTGTAGTTGATTTTGCGGAACGATATAAAACTTCACCGGTACAATTGGACGATGAAGCCAAAAACCTGTTAATTAACCATCGCTGGCAGGGTAAT
>CANGOX010000201.1 GCA_947455605.1 Chitinophagaceae bacterium | reverse complement strand
GGGCATTTAAAGATAGGAAAAAATTGTCATTTATTGGATCAAGGTCACATCAGTCATTGAGGGCAAAAAACCTGGAGCTAAGATGGTTTTGCCAGAATCATTCAATCTGAAGGCAATTACACTTGCATTTCTTTAGCATAGGTAAGGGGGGCTATATCACGAGGTTCTTGCATCTTCAGTCTATCAAACTGAAGTATGAAAATAACTCCTTTTTCTGTCAATGTTCACTGGGATAAACGTTATCCCAAGGCCGGTACAAATGATTGTCCTTTACAGCTCTTCATCAATTTAAAGACCGTGCAGTTTAAGGTTGGCTTACGACTGTATTGTACTGAGAAAGAGTTTCAGGCCTTGAATTCTAAAGGAGGTTCACAGGAGATAAAAGAACTACGTAGAAAGGTTGAAGATTATGTTCGCAAAGCTGAGATGATCTTAACAAAACTCCCAAAGCCCACCAGAGAAAGTTTTCAGCGACTGTTTAAAAGCGAAACCGATATAGCTCTGTCTCACAAAACAGATATCGGATTTCTGTTTGAAGAATATAGTGAACAGTTAATGAAAGAAGATCGTATAAGAACCGCCACAAATTGTATGCAGGCTTATAAATCCTTCAAACAATATAAGAGTGTATTATTCTTTGAAGACATTGATGAGGGCTTTCTTAAGGGCTACATGGCTTGGATGCGTGGCAAAGGATGCTCACCAGCCACCGGCCAAATATATCTGCGTAATCTTCGTACGATCTTTAACAAGGCGATTAGAGAGGGTTATATATCCGAACGTCTTTACCCTTTCAAAGTGTATACGATAGGTACGTCCGCAAAATCGAAAGCCGTTTTATATCCTGAGCATATTAAAAAACTGTGGGAATATCAGCCAAGTGGAATAAGAGAAACCAGGGCTAAAGATTTATGGTTCTTCTGTTACCTCGGCAATGGAATGAATTTTAAGGATGCTGCTTACTTGAAGTATAAGAACATAAAAGGCGATAAACTGGCTTTTGTAAGAGAGAAGACCAAGAGAACAAATACTGTTTCAGAAAAAGAGGTGAATGTTTTCTTACACAAGGAGACAAAGAAAATAATCCAACGCTGGAGCAACGAATCTAAGGCCAACGATATGTACGTATTCCCTTTCTTGAATGATACGATAACCGAGCAGGAAAGAGAAAGGAGATTTAAGACTATCAAACGAATCACAAATAAATCACTCAACAAGATTGGAGAATCTCTGAAGCTACCTGAAAGATTGTGTTTAAATCTGGCTCGCCATTCATTCGCTACCATGCTTAAACTTAATGGCACTCCGTTATCGTTTATCTCGGATGCTATGGGGCATTCAAACATTACAACTACCGAACACTACTTGAAATCGATTCAGGATAAAAACATAAAACAAATGTCTGAATCTTTACTGAAATTTTAAGTTGATCTATACTGGATATTCTTTTAGTGAAGGTATTTTATAGTAAACTATTTGGTGGGTGCCATCGTGCTTAAGGCCTCAAACAGAAAAATCAAATTTGTATATCCCAGGTCCTACTGAAGAGACGTCAATATCAGTTCTACCGTATTGTTCTAAATGAAAAGCTCTGACAGGTTGGCCCAATGGTACGCCAATCCTGTTCTTGATGTAAACGCCTAATTGTGATTTAGTTGGGAAGGAACTAATTTGTTTGGGATAGATAAGATCATTTACCGGCTGAGTTCCTTCCAACAATCCCTCCATAGTTATTCCATCATCCCAGATTATCTCAATGGCTTCATTATCGCGTTGTCTTCTACCTCTAAAATCGCCATCGGCTCTTTCAATTAGTTTAGGAGGAAAAAGGGTTGGGTAATTCTCAATGTGGTCAACTCGAATAGGTATACAGGCGTCGTTAATTCCTCTTTTTACGGCAGGTTGGCCACTTGCTGTATAACCCCAGTTTAACCCGCTTGCGTTATGTACTTCACCATTGTTCATTAATAGTGTCATAGAGCAAACCTCTTGATTAAGAATCGGATCCTGAATAACAATTGCACCTGCCTCTAAGCATGAAATCGAATCATTAAAAATCCGGTTTACATAATCGTTTAACGGCGTAAAAGTATCTTGAGTAGTTTCTGCCAACACCTCTCTAAACGGAGTGGTCAGTCCGTTGATGGAAAAATTTGCTGAACCAATCAATGCATAAATTACCGCACCATTTCTTCTCCAGATATAACATTTCGAATGTACTGCTGAATTGGAGTAGAAAATATTTACGTTGGGGATATTGTTTTGAATACCTACAAGAGAATTGTGAAGATCTCTTTGAATACCGTCTGAGCCGTACATCCCATAAATTACCCTTGTATTAAATGGCAATTCGCCTAACCTTTCAACTGGTCGTGGACCCAAGTATCCCGACAGGACTATTAGCTCATCAGTATTCAGTATTTGATGCCTATTGAATATCAATTCCTCAAGATTGCTCGTATAAAGCATAGAACATGTGTTTAGCTAAAATAGGTCAACAATGTTCTAAACTATCGTTTAATTCTCTATTGTACAAATAGTTTCAGCAATAATTTTTGCGAATTTCGGTGGAACCGCATTCCCTATCATTTTGTACTGATCACCTCTTGAACCAAGAAAAAGGTATTCATCGTCGAAGGTCTGTATTCTTGCAGCTTCTCTAACAGTAATAGAACGAGCTTGCTTTGGATCAGGATGAATATGTCGCAACCCGTCTTTGTATAGGTGAGCAGGGATCGTATTGCTTGGCTTATCAGTCCTGATAACATGATACTTATGAAACTTTGATTTATTCCCTGTAGCTTCTTCATAAAGATTAATCAATGACTGCGTATCTGCATATCTAAATGTCTTTGATTCGATATCACTTGCAAGTGTTTCAAATATTTTTATATCTCTTAAGCTATGAAATCTTGGTTCATGATTTGAAGGCAAGGAGGTACCATTTATGTATACCTCATGCGATACTTTTGGGTTACCTGCGTTTTGTGTAGGATAAATTTTAGGAAGATTTTCGAAAGCCTCTTTTACTGTCGCAGGTTGTCGATGTTTTTTTGATTTCATCAGTGAGTAAAAGGCTTCTATCTTATTAGGATCGTTTTTATCAATGGACACACCATATATTATCACACGCTTTCTTCGTTGCGGTATGCCGTAATACGAAAGGTCAAATAAAGCATTTTCTCGTAAGTCGGAAGTTATCTTATATCCGATCTTTTCAAACGATTCTCGAATCCTGTCAGTTATTGCAATATTTCCTGGCTTAGCGGATAAAATTCCTTCTACATTTTCAAAAACGAATGACTTTGGTTTGAAGTGATCAACAACTTTCACATAGCTTTCGAAAAGATAATTCCTATAGTCGTCCTGCATTCCGTTTTTATCCCGTACCCGTCCTGCAATTGAATAAGCTTGACATGGTGGACCGCCAACTATTATGTCTGTATTTTTATCACCAGCCAACTTTATTAACCCTTCACTTGAACCAAAATACGGGTCTTCAAAGCCATTTAAGAGTTCATCAGTTCTTTGAATATCAAAGTGAATTACCTTTTTATCGGCTTGCAAATACTTCCACCTTGACTTGAGTCTCTCTCTCAAAGTAAGTACAGTTGGTAATTCCCAATCTACTGCTGCCAATGTATTATATTGACCGGTCTGCATGAATCCATCTGTTAGTCCACCGCAACCTGCAAAAAGATCAATGGCATTAAATTTTTCAGGCATGAGCTTTAGATAAAAAATGTAAAAGTTTTTTGGCAATGTGATATCCTAATAGAGGCGGTACTGCATTTCCC
>CANGOX010000200.1 GCA_947455605.1 Chitinophagaceae bacterium | reverse complement strand
GCAAACAGATACTAAGCGAGAAAGCGATCATTGCCATGCAAACGGTTCGTACCACTTCTTCCATGATCAAATACGCCCCAAAAGCCGCCGAAGGATTCAACTATGGATTTGGCGAATGGATCCTTGAAGCCGATGAGAACGGAGTGGGTAATGTGGTGGCCAGTCCCGGGTTATTCGGCACCTGGCCCATGGTAGATAAATGCCGCGGCTATGCATGTATCTTCTTCACCAAGGGCTTATTGGGAGAAGAGAAAAAAGATATCTATATGGATATCAAAAAAACGATCGATGAACAATTGGCATCCACCTGTAAATAGTTAAGAGATGAGAACCCGCAACCTGCAAAAAGCATTTCTGATCAATGATTATGAACACAAGTCTGAACCAGTTGCCACAAAAAAAGTATTTTACAAAAGATTATTTCGGAATGCGGTAGTAGCAGGAATAATCCTTACCATATGTCTGGTAATCGGGGTAATAGGTTATCGTTATGCAGGCCCCATGAGCTGGCTCGATGCTTTACACAATGCCTCCATGATCTTAAGCGGCATGGGACCTGTAGCAGAAGTAAAAACAGCAATGGGTAAAATATTTTCTTCGTTTTATGCACTCTTTAGCGGTGTTGCTTTTATAACCAATATAGGCATGCTGATCGCTCCTATCGTTCATCGATTCTTTCATATACTGCATGCGGAGGAATAGTTTGCTGATTGGTTTTCCGGTCTACTGGTTTATTAGTTTCTTTGTATGTACAGTATTACCGGTAAACGAATAAACCAGTAAACTGATAAACCAAATTCGTTTTGAGTAATCCGGAAAAACATACCGCTTTTATCAAAAAAACCGCCCAACAACTGGGCTTTTCGTATTGTGGGATTGCCAAAGCTGAGCAACTGGATGACGATGCCAGAAGACTCGAAGCCTGGTTAAAGCAAAACATGCATGGAAAGATGCAATACATGGAAAATCATTTCGACCTCCGTGTAGATCCCAGAAAACTGGTGCCTGGTGCCAGATCGGTGATCACATTATTACAGAATTACTTCCCTGATCAGGCACAAAAAGAAAACACACCGCATATTGCCAAGTATGCATTCGGAAAGGATTATCATGAGGTGATCAGAGGCAAACTGAAACATTTCCTTTCCATACTCAATGAAAACATCGGCGAAATTCAAGGACGTGGGTTTGTAGATTCTGCCCCGGTATTAGAAAGAACCTGGGCTTTAAGAACGGGTGCAGGCTGGATAGGCAAAAATGGAAATCTGATCAATAAACAAACCGGTTCCTTTTATTTTATTGCCACCTTAATTGTTGATTTACCATTGTTTTACGACGACCCCTTTGCCAAGGATTTCTGCGGCACCTGCAGGAAATGTGTGGATGCCTGTCCTACGGATGCTATACTTGACAACAAAGTAGTTGACGGGAGTAAATGTATCAGCTATTTTACCATTGAATTAAAGGATGCACTTATCCCTTCTGAGATGAAGGGCAAATTTGATGACTGGCTGTTTGGTTGCGATGTTTGTCAGGACGTTTGCCCCTGGAACCGCTTCAGTAACCCCACTGCAGAAATTGCCTTTACACCTATACCTGAGATCCTCAATTTGTCTACTAAAGAGTGGGAGGAAATGGGCGAACAGGCTTTTGCAGGTATTTTTAAGGAATCTCCTTTAAAAAGAACAAAATATGCAGGCATCCAGAGAAATTTGAAATTCATCAACCCCGATCTATAAAGATCATCTGAACCCTTTTACATTTGTGCTATGAATATAGCAGCAAGAGACCAGCAGGTGATCTGGCATCCGTTTACACAGCAAAAGAACATGTCCTCTCCCATTCCTATTGTAAAAGGGAAGGACAGCATTTTATATGCAGAAGACGGAAGCAGTTATATAGATGCCATCAGCAGCTGGTGGGTTACTTTGCATGGCCATGGACATCCATATATTGCAGAAAAGATCTACCGGCAGGCATTAACATTGGAACAGGTGATCTTTGCAGGATTTACACATGAACCAGCTGTTCGATTAGCAGAAAGATTATTACCCATTTTACCCGGCAAGTTCAGCAGGGTCTTTTATAGCGACAATGGCTCCACCTCCACTGAAGTAGCTTTGAAAATGGCCGTTCAATACTGGTGGAACAAGGAAGAAAAGAACCGTAAGAAAATTCTGGCATTTACCAATTCCTATCACGGCGACACTTTCGGGGCCATGAGTGTAAGCGACAGAAGTGTTTTCACCCTTGCCTTTCATGATCTCTTATTTGAAGTGATCTTTATAGATACCCCCACTGCTGAAAATATAAATGCTACTAAAGCACTAATACATGAACAGGGTTCTGAGATCGCTGCATTTATTTATGAACCACTGGTACAAGGTGCCGGTGGTATGAAAATGTATGACGCATTCCTGATGAATGAACTGCTTATGTCTGTGAAACTATCCGGCATTTTATGTATTGCAGATGAGGTGATGACCGGTTTTGGCCGCACAGGAAAATTATTTGCCAGCTGTTATATGAATCAGCATCCGGATATCATTTGTTTAAGCAAAGGGCTTACGGGTGGCACGATGGCTTTGGGAGTTACTGCCTGTAACGACACCGTTTACAAAGCATTTGTAAATGATGATAAATTCAAAACATTTTTCCACGGACATTCTTTTACTGCCAATCCACTAGCCTGCACGGCGGCACTCGCCAGTCTTGATCTGCTGGAAAAAGAAGATTGCATAAAAAAAATCGAATGGCTTAGTGCAACCAATCACCTGTTCTTAGAAAGTTTGAAAACCGGACCTTGGAAAACAAAAGGCTGGAGAACCCTGGGTACCCTATTGGCATTTGAAATAAAAGAGGGTAAAGATGAATACCTGAATTCGATCAGTGCTTCCTTTACCAAAATGGCCATGGATAAAGGCGTTTATCTCCGCCCTTTGGGGAATACAGTTTATATCATGCCACCCTATTGTATAACGGAAGAGGAGTTAAAGAAAATTTATCATTGCATTCTTGAAGTACTGGAACAACTCGCCTGATCCTATTGTGGTTTAGTTCCTTCTACCAGCTTCTTGAGATTATTGAGATTGTTTTCCATCATGGGTCCCAGTATTTTATCATTCATCATAGAACCTAAGCGTTCCCAGGGATACCATTTCAATTGTTCTTCAAACTGCCATTGTACCACAGTAATATTTTGAGAGGGATTACCAATCAGTTGAATTGTTGAGATTTGCGGATGTCCTTTCTGTGTTTGCCAACTGGATTGTACAGTAGAATCTGTGATACTGATGATCTGCACATGGGTACCATTCAGATCTGCGCTAACAGAAGTTTGGATTTTTACAGACGAAGTACGCAAACCATCCATCCACCATTTCCACTGTTCTATATCTTTTATATACACCAGGATCGAATCACGCGGGGCAGTAATATTCACTGCACGGGATACCAGCACATGAGCAGGCAATAAGAACCCTATCAAAGAGCCTACTGCAAACATGGCCACAACACTGATCAAAACAAACCTGATGAATTTCATATTCTATTCCCACTTAAATGTTTTGAATGCAACCAGGTAAACCACTACTGTCCATATACCCAATATGCCCAGCTCCTTCCAGCAACTTGCCAGACTGGCACCTTCAAAAGCTATATTCCGCATGGCATTATTGAAATGCGTTAAAGGCAATATCTTACAAATAGGTTGTAACCAGGATGGAAAAGCTTCAATAGAAAAGAAAGTTCCTGCCAGCAGAAACTGTGGCAAAGTGATCAGGTTGGCAAATGGCGGGATCGTACTTTCACTCTTGGCTACACTACTTACAATAATACCAAATCCCATAAATAAT
>CANGOX010000199.1 GCA_947455605.1 Chitinophagaceae bacterium | reverse complement strand
TTAACAGCGGGTTTTATATCCAAAGCCCTGGTAATAGGTACAACCGCTAATCCGGTAAAAAAATTACTTGGTGCTTTATTGGAATTAAAAGTTACTAACGCAGTTGCCAAAAATGCAGGTACGCTGGGTGTTTATGCAGAAAGCATAATTACGTTTTTAAAGAGAAAGAAACCGCTTAAAGTAGAAGAAGCGCCCCAATTCACAGAACCTTACAAAGAAATTTTCTAACCCAGGCTGATCTTTCGTGATAGATTCCCTGCCCATTTATCAGTAAATTGTCAACTGAAAAATGAAGCGTATCTTGTATCACCTAGAATTGACTGCCATGAAAACATGCATTTTCTGTATCAGCTTTCTGCTGTTATATCCCTTTATTTCTTTTAGCCAAAACAAAGCTTATAGCGATCAACACCGGCCACAATTTCATTTCTCCCCCCCTGCCCACTGGATGAACGATCCCAATGGGATGGTTTATTACAAAGGCGAATACCATTTGTTTTATCAATACTACCCCGACAGCACTGTTTGGGGGCCTATGCATTGGGGACATGCCGTCAGCAAGGATCTAATCCATTGGCAACAGCTTCCTATCGCATTATACCCCGATTCACTTGGCTATATTTTTTCCGGAAGTGTGGTAGTAGATAAAAATAATACCACCGGTTTTCAGAAAGGGACAGAGTCGCCTCTCGTGGCAATCTATACCTATCATAATATGACGGGTGAAAAAAGCGGTAGAATAGATTTTCAGACACAAGGCATTGCATACAGTATTGACAAAGGAAGAACCTGGAAAAAATATGCCAACAACCCGGTGATCAAAAACCCGGGCACCAAAGATTTCCGAGACCCTAAAGTAATGTGGCACGAACCTTCCAAACATTGGGTGATGACCATGGCTGCGGGAAATGAGATCCGGTTCTATCGTTCAACCGATTTAAAAAAATGGGAACAGTCCGGAAGTTTTGGAAAAGATGAGGGCAGTCATGGTGGCGTATGGGAATGCCCTGATCTGTTTGAAATGAAAACCGGCAAAAGCAATGAATCAAAATGGGTCTTACTCGTTAGCATCGGAAGTGGTGCTCCCAATGGCGGAAGCGGCACACAGTATTTTACCGGAAATTTTGATGGAAAAACATTCACAAATGAAAATCCCAAACAAACCCTGCTTTGGCTCGATTATGGCACCGATAATTATGCCGGCGTTACCTGGAGTAATGCACCCGATAACAGAAGATTATTTCTTGGCTGGATGAGTAACTGGCAATATGCGCAAAATGTTCCTACCAAAGCATGGAGAAGTGCGATGACTCTACCAAGAGAGCTCAGTCTTCGCGAAACAATAAAAGGTTATCGCTTATTTACTGTCCCTGCAAAAGAAGCAAATACATTACGTATAAACAGTTCTGGCAAACAATTTACCAGTAACAAAAGTTATCCAATTTCATTGAGCGAAATACAATTGGAATATGACCTTGAAAAAGATGGCAGTAATGATTTTGGCATTGAATTACTAAATAACAAAAACGAAAGTTTACGGATCGGTTTTGATAAACAGAAAAATGAATTCTATATAGATCGCACACATTTTTCCGGCATGTCATTCTCAAAAGCATTTCCAGGCATTCATATTGCCCCACGTTTAAGTGAGAGCAAAAAGCTGACTTTACACCTGTTTATAGACCATTCATCTGTTGAACTATTGGCAGACAACGGCACAGTGGTGATGACAGATATCTTTTTCCCATCTGAAGATTTTAATAAGCTGCAGAGTTTTGAGAAAAATGGTGTTTCCTTACTTACAAAAGGAACTTTATATGAGTTAAAGTCTATCTGGTAAAACACGCTGCGGTTTATGCTGCTGCTCTGTGCCTCTGCGGTAAATAAACCCTTTTCACCGCAGAGGCAGAGAGATCGGGGAGTTAACGCAGAGAAATATAATGTGTGGGAATACAGCTTATACCTAATTTTATACTCTATAAAAACCTTTATGACAAATTCAGAAATAGCCGTTAAAACGGTACTCACTGCCTGGCAGTTACAGAATGCACAGGTAGACAAACTGATTGATAAACTTACCGACGAACAGTGGATGAGCGATACAGCACCCGGACGCAACAGTGGCATTTATTTGCTGGGCCATCTCACCGCTGTAAATGACGGCATGATCTCTATCTTGGGTTTTGGTGAAAAACTACACACGGAACTGGAAAGCGTTTTCTTATTCAGTAAAGACAAATCCGGACAAACCATGCCATCTCTGGCCAGTTTGAAAAAAAGCTGGAAAGAGATCAATGCCACCCTGAATGCGCATATAGAACTGATGTCGACCGACGATTGGTTTACCCGGCATACAAAAGTGTCTGAAGAAGTTTTTGCAAATGAACCCCACAGAAATAAACTGAACATTATCATTTCAAGAACCCATCACCAGAGTTACCATCTGGGTCAATTGGCCTATTTATAACCGGAATATCCACTTTTAAGTTTTGCCAGGGAAGATTGAATGCTATATTTTCATGTGTGCTCCTCTGAGCTTTCTGTGGCAAAATAATGCATACCAGTAATCAATCTCAATGAAGAAAGGAGTACTCTTTACCATTCATTCCATTGCCGGACTCGTTTCCGGTTTATTTATTTTATTGATGTCGCTCTCCGGCTCTGTATTGGTCTTTCATGAAGAGCTGGATAGTTTACAGTATCCGCACATTATACAGGAAAAGAATGCGCCTGTTATACCTATCGACAAAGCGTATCATAAGCTGCAGGAACAATATCCAAATGCACAGATCAGCAGTTGCAGTATGGCAGAAGATGTTAACCACCCATTTATTTTCTCTCTTTATGACTCTTCCTTTCAACAAGGTAAAGAAGTGATGCAGCTATTCATGCACCCGCAAACGGGAACTGTACTGAAAATACGTGGAGGCGAAAAAGATATTGCCAATAATTTTATGAGCTGGCTAAAATCGTTTCACAATTCATTCCGGCTGAAAAAAAAAGGAGAATGGTTACTGGGTGTTCTATCGATTATCTTTTTGATCAGCATCATAACAGGAATCATTCTTTTCCGGAAAAAGATAAAATATGTACTCAGTTTCAACAAAGGCATCTATACAAGAGCCCATCTTCACCAGGTGATTGGAGTATATGCGTTACTATTCAACCTTATGATCGCAGGCACCGGCTTCTGGATGCAGCGCTATGTTTTCAAAAAAGAATTCTATGCAGAACAAATGCCCTACACACCGGTCATCAAACCCAGTCCTGCATTGTTTTTCAGTCTCGACAGTGCCTTAAAACAGGCCAAACAGCCTTATCCATATTTTACAGGGTATGTGATCTATTTTGCGCAAAGCAAACAAAGGAAAACAGCGGTATATGGCAGCCAGTCTACCAATTCATTTATCCATGCAAAGAAATTTGCTGACGCCTTATTTCTCGACAGTGCCGGGGCCATTGCCAAAACTGCCATATTAAAAGATATCCCCTTTGCTGATCGTCGTGATATTATCAATTCACAGGTACATTTTGGAAAATATGGCGGATGGCCCGTTAAGTTGTTATACAGTCTTTTTGGATTAACAGGTGCAATCCTCAGTATCTCCGGATTTGCCATGTGGGTAAAAAGAAGAAAGCAGACAATCATTCATTGAAAGCGATACTGAAAAATATTATCTACCAACTTAAGGGATCCGTCTGGCTGGATGGCTTGCTTTTTCGAATGGCCAGACTCCAGAACCAAAAGGCCAATCGCTTATACCGACTCGAAAATCCGGACATTGTTTTGCCCGATGATTATGATCTCTATGAAACCTATCAAATCCATTATCAGAAATTTATTGAGGATGGAAAACTGGCAGCAGCAGAGAT
>CANGOX010000198.1 GCA_947455605.1 Chitinophagaceae bacterium | reverse complement strand
CGTATTACCAACCTCCTATTTCACTGATTATTGTTGGAGCGGGAAACGATGCATTGCCTTTGGCTGTTATGTCGTATATGATTGGCTGGACGGTTGCAGTTGTGGATGGAAGAAGTTCACATGCAACACTGCAGCGGTTTTCGCAGGCAGATACATTGCTGGTGGGTAAACCCAGGGATGTGATCGGTCAATTGATCCTGGAGGAAAGAACTGCAGTGGTGTTAATGACACATAATTACAATTATGATCTTGAGATGCTTGAAATGTTGGCCGATAAACCGGTTTCTTATATAGGGTTGCTGGGGCCCGCATCCAAGCGCAACAGGATGCTGATGGAACTGGAACAGAAAGGAATTGATTTGTTGGAAACATCTTTTCAAAAAATATATGGTCCAACAGGTTTGGATCTCGGAGCAGAAACCGCTGAAGAGATCGCTGTATCGATCGTTTCTGAGATCATGTCTGTAATGATGCAAAAAGATCCGATTCATTTACGGCAGAAACAAACTGCAATTCATCAGCATTCATTATGAGTACAGGTGTATTGATATTAGCTGCAGGAGCTGCTTTCAGAATGAATGAGGCAAAAATGTTATTGGCATTTGAGTCTACTACTATCCTCGAACATATTGTGGCGGAAGTGAAAACTGTTAAACCGGATCATATTTGTCTGGTAACCGGTTATTACCATAAAGAGATCGTTGAAAGTATAGACACTGCCGGCTTGTTCATTGTTCATAACGAGCATTGGAGAGAAGGGATGGCATCTTCTATCAGCAGAGGCATTCAGGAAATGATAAAAAAATACCCGGCTCTTTCATCGGTCATTATTGTTGTAAGTGATCAACCTCATCTCAACAGTAAGGTTTTAGATGAAATGTTTGCTTTGCACAATAAAACAAAGAAAGGGATTGTAGCCGCGCAATATGGCAAAATAGCGGGTACACCAGTTTTGTTTTCAAAAAAATATTTCAACCAGTTGATCGAATTAACCGGGGATACCGGTGCGAAATCAATTTTGCAACAGCATAAAACAGATATTGCCACCGTTGAATTTTCATTAGGTGTAATAGATATTGATACACCCGAGGATTATGAAAAACTTTCCGGTAAAATAAAGAAATGAATGCTGACAGATACTTATAACCGCATACATAATTACCTGCGAATATCCATCACTGATAATTGTAATCTCCGTTGCTTTTATTGCATGCCGGAAGAATCCTATGCATTCATGCCTAACCAGCAATTGATGCAGGCTGAAGAAATCATGCAGTTGGCGAAATTGTTTGTAGCGCAGGGTGTTAACAAGATCCGTCTTACAGGTGGAGAACCGCTCGTGCGCAAGGATGCCAAAGAGATCATCCGCTTGCTGGGTTCTTTAGGTGTTGAATTAACCATCACTACTAACGGAACAAGACTGCATCATTTTGTGGATGATCTGGAAGCCGCAGGAGTTCGTTCTGTGAATATCAGTCTGGACACTTTGCAGAAAGACAGATTCTATCTGCTTACCCGAAGGGATCAGTTTGATATTGTAAAAGAGAATATAGAATTACTGCTCAACCGGAATTTTAAAGTAAAAGTGAATGTAGTAGTGGTAAAAGGGGTGAATGATGCAGAACTGCTCGATTTTATTGAATGGACAAAACATACCCCCGTACATATCCGCTTTATCGAATTCATGCCCTTTGATGGCAATCAATGGAAAAGCGATAAACTGGTTACCTGGAAAGAGATGCTCGAGATCATCAGCAAGCAATATGAGATCACACCGCTGGAAAATCTCCCGAATGATACCTGTAAAAAATATATGGCAGAAGGTCATAAAGGAACCTTTGCAGTGATCAGTACCATGAGTTCTCCTTTTTGCAGTGGGTGTAACCGCATCCGTTTAACGGCCGATGGAAAAATAAAGAACTGCCTTTTCTCTGAGGAAGAAACGGATCTCTTAACTGCATTACGCAGAGGAGAGGATGTGCTTTCTTTGATAGAACAATCTATTGTATCCAAACACAAAGAACTTGGCGGACAATTCTCGAAACAATTCGAACTCATAGATGCCAATACCCTGCACAATAGAAGCATGATCGCCATTGGCGGATAAGAAATAGTTATGGTAAGTGTAAACGAAGCAAGACAGGCTGTTCTATCTAGCAGCAGCATACAAAAGGCTGTAGAGAGAGCTATGGACAGCTCTGTTGGGTATGTTCTTTCTGAATCCATTGTAAGTACAATTAATATTCCTTCCTTCCGTCAATCCTCCATGGATGGATATGCCATTCGTTTCGCAGATAAGGATAGCATACTGACTCTTCAGGATGAATTACCGGCAGGTTCAGCCAAACAGGTTACTTTATCACCGCTTTCCTGTATCAAAGTATTTACAGGAGGCCCTGTTCCTGATGGTGCGGATACTGTGGTGCAGAAAGAAAAAGTAACCTTAGAAGGGAATGCTATAAGGATCAATGCAGGGGATATTGAAACGGGCGTAAATATCCGTTTGCCGGGTACAGAGATTAAAAAAGGTGTTGTGGCAATTCCGGCAGGAATTATCATTCAACCGATGCATATTGGTTTTATGGCAAGCCTTGGCATCACAAATATATCTGTGATCCGAAAACCTTCCGTAGCGATTGTTATAACCGGTAATGAAGTTGTGCAGCCCGGCAATATGTTAGGCCCGGGACAGATTTATGAATCCAATTCATTCGGATTAAAATCCTGTTTACAACAATTGCATATTGATCATATTAAGATCAGCTATGCAAAGGATGATCTGAAAGAAACTGAACAAAAGATCGCTATGGCATTAAAGGATCATGATCTGGTGCTGATTACCGGTGGGGTTAGTGTTGGTGATCACGACCATGTGGCCAATGCATGCATGACCCTGGGCATCCACAAACATTTTCATGGTGTAAAACAAAAGCCTGGGAAACCCTTGTTCTTTGGTACGAAAGAAAACAAACTGATATTTGGATTGCCGGGAAATCCGGCTTCTGTTATGTCATGCTTTTACCAGTATGTATTGCCTGCCATTCATATTTTGTCTGGAATCCCGTTATCAGCTCCGTTAAAAGCTAAACTGGCCGCATTATTTGAAAAGAAAGCGCCCCTTTGTTTTTTTCTGAAAGGGTTCGTTGCAAACGGGGAAGCAGTTGTACTGGAAGGACAGGCATCTTTTCAACTAAGCCCATTCGTACAGGCCAATTGCTGGATAGAACTGCCCGAAACAAAAACTATATTTGAGAAAGGAGACGAAGTAAACATCCATCCTTTTATTTAATCATTTCTATGAACGAGATCATTATCTACGGAGCATTTTTTATTGTGGCATTTTTATATGCCTCAGTTGGCCATGGCGGAGCGAGTGGTTATCTTGCTGTTATGGCTTTGTTGGGTTTCAGTTCCGGTGTGATGAAACCAACCGCTTTGTTATTAAATGTAATGGTATCGCTGATCGCATTTGTATCTTTTTACCGGGCAAAACATTTCAGACAGCAATTACTGTGGCCCTTGATCGCGGCATCGATTCCTTTTGCTTTTTTGGGTAGTATCATGCCGGTATCTGAAGCATTGTATAAAAAAATATTGGGTGTGGTTCTATTATTGTCCATCATCAGACTCGTAATGAATAGTTCTGAGAAACCGCTAAAACCCGGCCCTAAATGGTATGTGTTGTTCATCATAGGTGCTGCCATCGGGTTGGTATCCGGTATGATTGGTATGGGTGGTGGTATCTTGCTTTCCCCCATCCTGTTGCTGATGGCCTGGTCAAACCAAAAGCAAACAGCCGCTATCAGTTCTATCTTTATCTTTTTAAATTCTGCAGCAGGTATTGTTGGACAAATGAAAACCGGCTTCAATCTCAGTCCGCAGATCATTACGATCATTGCTGTAGTGCTGATAGGCGGCACCCTCGGTGCGTATATCGGTGCAGAAAAACTGAAGCCGAAGAACATGAAATATATTTTGGCTTCAGTATTGGTATTGGCAGCGGTTAAACTCATCCTGGTAAAATAACATTATGGCTCAGGCGATTCTTTTTTTCGGCTCATTAACAGATATAACTTCGGTTTCT
>CANGOX010000197.1 GCA_947455605.1 Chitinophagaceae bacterium | reverse complement strand
TCTGCCTTGGTTTGCTGACTGGTGGCATCGCTGCCCGCTTCGGGCTCGCTTAATAAGAAAGCGCCGATATAGAGTTCCCCGTTTTTCGTGCCCTGGGCAAGTGGGGTTAGGTATTTTTCTTTTTGGGCTTCGTTGCCAAAGGTTTCGAGTCCCCAGCAAACGAGGCTGTTGTTAACGCTCATGCACACGCTGGTGCTGGCATCTATTTTGCTGATCTCTTCCATGGCCAGTACATAGCTCATGGTGTCCATCCCGGAACCGCCGTATTTGGGATCTACCATCATACCCATAAAGCCCAGTTCGGCCAGTTTGGTAACCTGCTCGCGGGGGAATTTCTGGTGTTCATCACGTTCAATTACACCGGGTAAACACTCAGTTTTGGCAAAATCACGGGCGGCTTTCTGGATCATCAATTGTTCTTCGGTAAGCTCAAATTGCATGGGTTGGATGGTTTTGTAGGTGCGAATTTAAGCTAACGGGTGTTAGGATTGGTGTTTGAGTGGAAATTTTTATTTAAGTGTTTTTGGGGAAGGGCTTCATATCGCTACTGGTCTTCGTTGTGTCACTCACTTGTGCTGATGAGCAAGTGGCAACTTTCTTTTATTGCGTAAATCAAGCCAGAATGGATGGCTTTACGCAAAAGGTTTTAATTAGGTTGTGTATATTTAAGTGTTGTGCGTTATGCAATCGAACACTCTAAAATTTTGAATAACTATCAATAAATATGGCAGGCAATATTGACTAAGCAAATCCTGAAAATCCGACAAATACCCAGTCGGATATTCTTGCTGACAAAATCACCCCTGCTGCTAACACAGAGACTAATAACCTAATTCAAAATTCAGACGATATGGAAGTACATCATCATCCCGACATACATCATAAAACTAAAAAGTGGAAAGAGTATTTGCTTGAAGGTTTTATGATTTTTGTTGCAGTAACAATGGGATTTTTTGCAGAAAGTTATCACGTTCATTTAGTGAATAAAGAAATTGAAAAACGAAACATTGAAAGTTTTATCAACAATATTCAAAAGGACAGTACCAATATAGCCATCACAATTAACTTTTGTAAAGAAAAAATTAAATCAATAGACTCACTATGCAAGATTCCAGGAGAGTTTACTGATAGTTCATTCCAAAATAAATTTATTCATTATGCATTAAAATTGGGGGTAATTACGCTTTACCAACCAGACGAATCTGCATTTCTACAAATGCAATCATCAGGTACTTTGAGATTGATTAAGCGCCAAAATATAACAGACAGCATATTAAAATACCAATCATTTAATCAAAAACTTAAACTGCAGCAGGGATTTATAAATAATTATTATCAATCCGCCCTCGATAATTTAATGCAAATTGTTGATGGAAGGGCGTTGGTTAATCAAAATATTCCTTTAAAGCTTAATGGAAACAATCAACAAATACACAACTATATAAACTATAAGATTACTGAAAGTCTCGCAACAGAAACCTACATAGGTTTTTTAAAAAAACAACTTCATGGCATAAATAATATGACACTTTTTCTTAAAAAAGAATATGACATAGATTAAATAGCACGATCGCACAACATTGCATTGCAGCAATTGGGGCTGACGAATAACGTTCTTCAACTGCAGCAAATATCTCAGCATCAGTTCCAGCTGAGGGAATTCTGAGCGGCAGTAGAATATATCATGATCTTTTGTAACTTAGTTCAGTCCCGGCTTAGCCGGGATAAGCCATAGGCTACGGAAGTTCATTACTTCGATTCAATGCCCGGACGATAAATATTTTTCTCTAAATAAGTGACTTTCAGGACAATCAATGAATTACAAAACCTTAGATTTTATTAAACACATTGAAACCCCTTTAAACTGGAGCGATTTAATACTCGATCAATATGCGTTTACTGAGGTAATGAAAATAAGTAGCTGGTTAAAAGAATGGTGTTTGAATAAGAAGTTAAACCCTGGAATCAGGTCATTATTTTATGGTCGTCCGGGTACGGGCAAAACACTTACTGCAACATTAATCAGTAAAAGTGTCGGTTTGGATCTGTATAGGGTTGATTTATCGATGGCTATTTCTAAATACATTGGCGAGACTGAAGTGAATTTGAAAAATATTTTCGATCAGGCGAAAAAAAATAAATGCATATTATTCTTCGATGAAACAGATATTCTTTTTGAAAGCCATTCACAAATAAACAACTCAAACAACCCCCATTCCAACAATGTAATGGCAAATCTGATACAAAAGTGCGAAGAATATGCAGGTCCGGTAGTCTTTTCGGCTAATCTCAAACCAAATCCTGACTCACTTTTTATACAGAATGTTCAGTCGGTGATTTATTTTCCTATACCCGATGCAGCTCAACGCACATTGCTTTGGAAAAATACCTTCTCCCATAATGCAGTTTTGGAGGATCAGGTAAACATTGAAGAAATTGCCAATAAATATGAACTTACTGGAGGATCCATCTTTAATATTGTACGTTATGCATCACTTATGGCTATAAAACGAGATCACAACACCATCTTACTAAGTGATATTATCGAGGGCATAAGCAGGGAATTTGAAAAAATCGGAAAACCGCTTAGCTAAATAGAAAATGTATTTCAATTTCATTCACTATAGAGTTTACTTCTGATAAAAAAATAAGAAAGTTCCACACAGATGTCTCTCGTTAGAGTACTCTCGGATTCGGAATACTAAATCCCACTGTTTGCAAATAATTGTTTTGGAATACTAAGTGCGGTGTCCCTTCCTGACACAGTGTGGAGAACGTTGCCGTCACTGCGAAGAACGAAACAGTCTGTAGATTTGTGGGTGATGGTGCCCACACCCTTTGTTTCATGCTCACACGCGAATAGTTCAGTTCACAGATTGCTTCGTTCCTCGCAATGACGTTCTATCTGCCGCATATGACTAATGAAGAAGCCCATGTCTAAAATGGACGGTCTTATGCATTAAAATGGGAAGGGGTTGCGTATATTTAAATGTTGGCGGAAGCTATTCATAAAAACATAGGATACCCATGGATCAAATTCTAATAAGAAAAGCAACTTCATCCGACTTAGAAACTTTATTAACTTTTGAACAAGGTGTTATTAAAGCCGAACGGCCATTTGATCCTACGCTGAAAGCAGATCCCATCAGCTATTATGATTTACAGGATCTGATTACCAGAGAGGATGCTGAGCTGGCAGTTGCTGAATTACATAATCAAATAATCGGTTCCGGGTATGCAAGAATTGAACAATCAAAACCCTATTTAAGACATGAAAAACATGCTTATCTTGGTTTTATGTACGTTAGCCCTTTACATAGAGGTAAGGGCATCAATCAATTAATTATTGAATTCTTAAAAAGCTGGGCAATGGCCAATCATATACATGAGTTTAGGCTGGATGTATATTTCGAAAATGCGAGTGCAATCAAAGCGTATGAGAAAATCGGCTTTTCCAGGCATATGATAGAAATGCGGATGAGTACGGAAAAAGATCCATCTTCAGAATAGCGTTTGCAGTCATTGCGGGGAACGACCTGTCCGCCGCAGCTATAAAGAAGTAGGAAGCAGTCTGTGGATTGCAGTTGATGGTGCCGACACCCTTTATTTCACGTTCACACCCGAATAGTTCAGTTCACAGATTGCTTCGTTCCTCGCAAAGACGTTTATTGATTATTATGGAATACAAAACGCAATGTACGTAGCAGAAACGTTGCGAATGACAGACGTATCCCCCAGTTTTGTATCTTACTCACAAAATAAACAATCATGGCAGGAGCTTACAAAACACCGGGCGTATATATTATAGAACAAAATGCATTTCCCAACAGTGTTGTAGAAGTAGCCACGGCAGTACCTGCTTTTATTGGCCATACACAAATAGCCAATAACAAAGGTTTGTCCCTGCACAATAAACCCTGGCGCATCAGTTCCATGGCAGAGTTTACTGAATATTTTGGTGGAGCAGCTGAGAGCCGATTTACACTGACTGAAACCACAGAAACCACTACCCTTTCGCTTTCAGGTAAATATTACAAGCTTGGGCTTGATCCGAAAAGCCGGTATATGTTATATCCCTCCATGCAGTTATTTTTTCAGAACGGCGGTGGTG
>CANGOX010000196.1 GCA_947455605.1 Chitinophagaceae bacterium | reverse complement strand
ACTTTTAAAACTTGCCCTATGCACAACGATGCTTCCAAAAACAATTCAAGAAGGGATTTTGTAAAACAAAGTTCCCTGATCGCGGGTGGTTTAATTGCTGCCCCTTTTCTTTCTCGCGCCAACTATTTTGCGGGTGCAGATGATGTGATCAAAGTAGCCGTGATCGGTTGCGGCGGCCGCGGAACCGGCGCTGCCATGCAGGCGCTGCTAAGTAAACAGAATGTAAAGATCGTAGCGATGGCAGATGCCTTCCGCGATAATATTGATAAATGTTACCAATCGCTCACTGCAGCCGACAGTGGCGATAGTCCGGCAACCGCCGCAGCGAAAAAAAATGTGGACGTTCCCAGTGAAAGAAGGTTTAGTGGTTTTGATGGTTACCTCAAAGCCATCCCTTTGGCAGATGTGGTAATACTCGCCACCCCTCCCGGCTTCCGTCCTATACATTTTGAAGAAGCCATCAAACAGAACAAACATGTGTTCATGGAAAAGCCGGTTGCAACAGATCCGGCCGGT
Source organism: Chitinophagaceae bacterium (assembly GCA_947455605.1). GTDB lineage: Bacteria > Bacteroidota > Bacteroidia > Chitinophagales > Chitinophagaceae > Sediminibacterium. Next base: position 3,613 of record CANGOX010000196.1, on the reverse strand, counting down.
GTACAAAAAGTATTGGCGATTGCTGCCATTGCCAAACAAAAGAAATTGAATGTGGTGGTGGGCTTACAGCGACATTACCAGAATTCTTACCGCGAACTCTTTAAACGTAAAGAGATGATCGGTGATATCACTTCTGCGCAGGCATGGTGGAACAATGATGGTGTTTGGGTAAGGCCGAGAAAATACAACCAGACAGAAATGGAATACCAGATGCGTAACTGGTATTATTTTAACTGGCTCTGCGGCGATCATATTACCGAACAGCATATCCATAACCTGGATGTGATCAACTGGTTCAAAGGTGGCTATCCGGTTAAGGCACAGGGTATGGGCGGCCGTCAGGTTAGAAAAGGAAAAGAACATGGAGAGATCTTTGACCACCACTTTGTAGAATATACCTATGCAGATGGCTCTATCCTTAACAGCCAGTGCCGCCATATTCCCGGAACGATGAGTCGTGTAGATGAATTACTGGTAGGAACCAAAGGATCCATTCAATGTGGTAAAGCTGCTATCACAGATGCAAAAGGTAATGTTGTATACCAGTTTGCCAAAAAAGGTGAGCCCGATCCTTACCAGGTAGAACATGAAGAGCTTTTTGCCGCTATCGCCAAAGGCGAATACAAATTTGCCGATGCTGAGAATGGCGCCAAAAGTACCATGACCTCTATTCTGGGAAGAATGGCCACTTACAGCGGTCAGATCATCGACTGGGATAAAGCCATCAATTCAGGTATTGATATTCATCCGAAAGAATACAGTTTTGATGCCTTGCCACCTGTATTACCTAATGCAGATGGGTTTTATCCGGTAGCTGTGCCGGGTGTTACCAAGTATTTTTAGTTAAACAGGTTATTATAAATGAAAGAAATCCCTTCTTGCTTTGCAAGAAGGGATTTCTTTTTATGATCATCTTATCCCCCTATAGCCGCCGTTGTTGTTGGTGACAATACCAACAACAACGGAAAGACAAAAAACGAAATTTTATTTTATATAGTACCTTTTGTAACCTTTTATCTCAATCCCTCATCAAATAAGTATATCACTAAAAAAAATAAAAATGGACGCAACATTTATCACCTGGATCGCTTTGTTCTGGATACCTGCAATTACCTGTGTTTTTTTGGTTTGGTATTTCTTACACCGGGCCCGGCATAAAGAACGGTTAATGATGATGGAAAAAGGGATCGACCCCCAAACCCATGCTTATGCCGGCAAAAGATTCAGATTCCCCTGGGCAAAGTTCGGGATCATTATTATGGGGTTAAGTGTGGGACTGATCATTATTTCAATATTGGTTAGCCTAAAAGCACTGGATGGTGGCGGCAATGCATTACCACTGGCCATTTTAGGAATATGTGGAGGTGCCTCAATGGTGCTGGCAAACCGATTGGATAATGACACAAACAGATCCTGATAATGGATGATGTTTTTATAAAAAAAGTATGTGCAGGTGACCACGATGCTTTCCGGTATTTTGTATCGAAGTATAAAGACATGGGATTTACTGTAGCTGTATCCGTAGTAAAAGATGAATTCATAGCACAGGAAGTTTTACAGGATGCATTCATGAAAGCATACAGAAGCCTCTCTTCCTTTAGTAACCGATCGAGTTTTCGTACCTGGTTTTACCGAATAGTAGTAAATGAAGCATTGAGCAGGTTAAGAAAAGAAAAACGCGATCTCATTTCTTATACTGACGACCTCAATGATGAGAAGGCGGATGAAACTTTACTATCAGATTTAAAGGAAGAAGAGCAGATTCAGCAGATCAACGAAGCGCTGCAAAAACTGCCACCAAAGGAAAGTCTTGTTCTAAGACTTTTCTATTTACAGGAAGAAAGCATTAAGGAAGTCTGTGAGGTTACGGGATGGACTGAATCGAATACGAAAGTCATACTTCATCGTGCCAGAAAAAACATGTTCAGGATCATGCAACAATCAATGAAACCACAAATATAAGCAGGCCATGCAGGATAATGTAAATAACGACCGCCTTCTATCTGAGCTGATGCAAAAGAGCCAGCTAGAAATGCCTTTTACCGATTTTGAAGAAATGGTAATGCATCGTATCAACAGCGAGGTAAAACAAAAAGATCTTTTATTGCGTTACAGAAAACTCTCTTTTCTGTTCTTTGTTTTGGGAACAGGATTCGGCCTGGCCATTAACTTCATACTGCAAAAATCACAGTTAACATTTCCCGGAATCCCACCACAAACAACACTGCTGATCTTCCAGTCAATATTTGTTCTGTTTTTTCTCACGCAGCTTGATAACTCGTTCAAACTATTCAGAAATATGAAACAAAGTGGTTCCTGAAGTTCAGGCTATAGTTAGAAACTAAAATAATTCAGCCCACTCAATTTAAAATTGCTCATTTTTGCACAGCATCCCTTTTGTATATGAGCCAACCCGAGATCAGAACTGTAAACGTTACACGCTATGTTACACCCTTGCGTGAAGGCGGTTCATTGCCTGCGATTGCAGAAGCGGATGATGGATTTTTATATGTACTCAAGTTTCGTGGAGCAGGACAAGGTGTTAAGGCGCTGATCGCAGAACTGATCGGTGGTGAAATAGCCAGAGCATTGGGCTTGAAAGTGCCTGAAATTGTTTTTGCTAATTTAGATACTGCTTTTGGAAGAACAGAGCCCGATGAAGAGATCCAGGATCTGCTGAAAGCAAGTGTAGGACTCAACCTTGCACTCCACTACCTCTCCGGCACCGTAACATTTGATGCAGCGGTTACCAAAATTTCAAACGCTCAGGCCTCACAGGTGCTATGGCTGGATTGTTTATTGACCAATGTAGACAGAACAGTACGTAACACTAATATGTTGGTATGGCATAAAGAATTGTGGCTGATCGATCATGGTGCAGCTTTGTATTTTCATCATTCCTGGCAAAACTGGCAGGAACAGGCTTCAAGGCCTTTTGTACAGGTGAAAGATCATGTACTGCTGAAACTTGCAACTGAACTTGCTGAGACCGATAAAAAATCAAAGGAAATCCTTACTTCAGAAAAGATCCGTTCTATTGTAGCTTTGATACCGGATGAATGGCTGGCAGAAGAAATCGAGAACGGATCAGCTGCAGAACTGCGTGAAGTGTATGCACAATTTTTAGAAACCAGGATCAACTCATCACATATATTCGTAAAAGAAGCCCAGGATGCCAGAGAAAGACTTATTTGAGTATGCCATTGTGCGCATTGTGCCCAAAGTGGAACGCGAAGAGTTTATCAACGTGGGTGTGATCCTGTATTGTGCCAAACAGAAATTCTTACAGGCGATTTTCACTATCCATGAAGAAAGATTACGTGCCTTTTGCACCAAAACAGATCTGGCCGAATTAAAAGAACATCTGGATTCCTATAACAATATCTGCAAAGGCACACCCGGCTCCGGCCCTATTGGTCAGCTCGATCTTGCCTCACGCTTCCGTTGGTTAACCGCTACACGCAGCACCGTTGTGCAATCCTCCAAAGTGCATCCGGGTTTAACTGAGAATCCTGTAGAAACCTTACAAAAATTATATGCCCAATTGGTCTTATAAAAACTAATTCTCAATTGCATGATCCACCGGAACCGCTACACCATTCCAAACTTTTTT
>CANGOX010000195.1 GCA_947455605.1 Chitinophagaceae bacterium | reverse complement strand
TCTCTGCTGTATTGGTAGCATCCCATAATGTGATTTGTTGTTTATCTACTTCCAGTCCCTTTCTGAAATTGAAATTGGCCTTGGCCTTGCTTACATAATCAGCAGTATCCGATTTGTCAATATTCAGGATCTGGCTGAAAGAGACAAAAGGGGAGAAGAGTAAAAGAATTATGGCAATTCTATATTTCATATTGGAGATATATAGTAATGATAAAGATAAACTTCTCCTTCTAAACCGCGCCTTTGCGCCTTTGCGTGCAAATTTTATTCGCAGAGTTGCAAAGCTGCTGTTAGATTAATAATCGGGTAATTCAGTTAATGGGTCAGCTTTGCCATTCTGCAAAGCAAATGCATAATTATCTGTCCCGTTGGTGATCAGCACAAAATCTGCCTGCATGGTGATATTATAATTGAGCACCTGTTTCATTACAGCATCATCCAGCGTTACATTCATTTCTTTACACTCAATAATCATCCAGGGTTTGGATTCTTTATACACAAGGATATCAAACCGCTTTCTGAGTTCGCCCAAGGCAATTTCTTTTTCAATTGCGATCAGAGACGCAGGGTATTTTTTTACCCGGATGAGGTATTGAAGAATGTTTTGTCTTACCCATTCTTCCGGTGTTAAGCGCACCCATTGCTTACGGAATTCATCAAAGATCCATTCTTTTTCATCTGCTTCTTTGATACGGAAACCGGGAGCCGGATAGTCGATTTTGACCATAAGGTTTGTTTACAGCGGCATTTTTTGTATTTTAGCCAATTATCTTTTCCAAAGATACCGATTGTGTACAGACCAAATTAGTGATATATGAAAACCAAACAAGAGATCGTAAACAACTGGCTTCCGCGATATACGGGTGAGCAATTAGAAAATTTCGGAAAGTTTATTTTGCTGACCAATTTCAGCAATTATGTAACCATGTTTGCCAAATGGAACAAGGTAAAAGTGATCGGCCACGACAGGCCCATGCAGTGTGCTACTGCTAATGGCATAACCATAATCAATTTTGGAATGGGTAGTCCGGGTGCCGCCACCGTTATGGACCTGCTTACAGCTATTGAACCGGAGGCTGTATTATTTCTGGGTAAGTGTGGGGGATTAAAAAGAAGGAATAAGATTGGTGATCTGATACTGCCGATTGCGGCGATCAGGGGAGAGGGTACTTCTAATGACTATTTTCCGCCTGAGGTTCCGGCTATGCCGGCCTTTGCTTTGCAGAAAGCCATCTCAACCACCATACGTGATTATAAAGTGGATTACTGGACAGGTACTGTTTATACTACCAACAGAAGGGTATGGGAGCATGATGATGAATTTAAGGAATACCTCACCAAGGTTAGGGCCTATGCGATCGATATGGAAACGGCTACTATCTTCACTGTTGGATTTTATAATAAGATCCCAACTGGTGCATTGTTATTGGTGAGTGACCAGCCTATGATACCCGATGGTGTGAAAACAGAAGCAAGTGATAAGAAAGTAACTTCTGAATTTGTAGAGAACCATCTCAAGATCGGTATTGATTCATTGAAACAATTGATCAATAAAGGACAAACCGTACGACACCTGAGATTTTAATAAACTCTTTGCGGACAATTCTGCTTCTATGCTACTCTGCGGTGAAAAGAAATTATAATACACCGCTGGGTAGCAGAGAGAATTTAATCTTTCCAGAGAAAAGGGAAGAGGATCACTGCCAATGCCACTACCATCAGGTCGAGTCCCACCAGTAGTAACACCATCTGCCACCAGCCAGCCTGGATTACAGAAGAAAAAGCAGATGTTGATATTTTCATCAATAGTAAAAGCTGAGGAATAATGATGGGGAAGCCCATAATGGCCATCAATGCTGCCTGTTGCTGGGCTTTGGCAGCAATCGCAGCCAGAAAAGTAAAGACCAGACTAAGGCTCATACCACCCAAACAGGTAATAAATACAAATTGAAGTGCATTCTCCAGGGGATTGCCGAGTAAGACCGTAAATATCGCCAGGCTTAACAGGCTCATCACCACCATGAGTAATACGTTGAACAAGAGCTTTGACAATACAAAATCAACGGCTCCGGCAATAGAGTAGAAGTACAACATCCTTCCACGGCTTTCTGCCAGAAAACTTTTGGCAACCGCATTGATACAAACAAATAACTGGATCACCCAGAATAAGCCGTTCCAGGTCTTATCCTCCGGCTTATCCATAGAGAGATACACAACAAAAATGGTGGATGCTACATACAGGAGCACGCCGTATAAGGTATACTGCTGGCGGGTTTCCAGTAAAATATCTTTTTTGATCAGAGCGAATATGCGTTGCTTATTTTTCATTGGCACAATGGCGGCAGCGGGGTTCGTATGTTTCTTTTTCTCCTATCAATACCTGTCCTTCCTGTTCTGTTTTTCGATAAGAAACATTGGCAATATTGCCGCATTTCATACAGATCGCATGGAGTTTAGTGATATAGTCGGCAATGGACAAAAGATAAGGCATCTGTCCGAAAGGTTTGCCCAGGTAATCCATGTCCAGTCCGGCAACAATCACCCTAACGCCTCTCAATGCCAGTATTTCACATACATGCATGATCTGGTCATCAAAGAACTGCGCCTCGTCTATGCCAACCACATCAACGCCCTCTGCCAGCAAAAGGATGGTTTGTGAGTTGTCGATTGGGGTGGAAGCGATGGCATTGGCATCATGACTAACCACTTTGGTCTCATCATAGCGCACATCAATGCCCGGTTTGAAGATCTCCACTTTCAGGTTGGCGATCTTGGCCCTTTTTAGTCTGCGGATCAGTTCTTCGGTCTTTCCGCTGAACATACTCCCGCAGATTACTTCTATCCAGCCCCTTTTGCCTCCTGTTAAATTAGGTTCAATAAACATCAGTAAAATAAATTATCAAAGAAAACGTTTGTAGCTTTAAGAGTACTTAACTATTGGTAACCCCCAAATGTATTACATCCAATGGAAAGAGTGGGCACGTTGATCAACAAACTGAAAGAACAATTTGAACAGCATGCTGAAGCCGAAAAAATGGCTTTTACGGCACAACTGCTGCTGCTCGAATTGCAGAAAAATCAGGCTCCTGCCCCAGCAGCGGGTAAGATCTCTGTTGTATTGCCGGCTGCCTCCGGTTCATACAATCCTCCTGAGCCGGCTGTTGAAACGGCCGATACCCTTCCCAAAGAACCCATCCCCAATAACTGGTTATTCGATACCAGTTATGAAATACCCACTTTATCACACCAGAACGAGTTGCCTTTAATGGAACCCAACAAGTACGCAGAACAGCCTAAACCGGTAGAAATATTCGATTTCAATGCCATCTTGGCCAAAGAGAGTGAAAGCCTGAATGAAAAACTGAAAGAGGAGAGAATGGAAGTGGTAACGGCTTTGCAGGAAGCACCGATTCGTGATCTGAAAAAAGCCATTGGGCTGAACGACCGTTTCCTGTTTGTGAATGATCTGTTCCGTGGCGATGAGAATATGTATGAGAGAAGTCTGAAGACCATTAATGCCTTTAATATCTACCCCGAAGCCGAATACTGGATCCAGCGCGAACTGAAAGTAAAACTTAGCTGGCCTGATGGAAGTGAAACCGTTAAACTATTTGATCAGTTGGTCAAGAGGCGGTTTGCTTCTATATAATCCATCACTTTTTGTGTGGCACCTGCCTTTCTCATTACATAAGCATGAGTAGCTGATGCAGCATTTTGATAAGCTTCTTTATCTTCCAGCAATTCCTTAAAAAGTTCCTCGAGTTCCAGGGAATCTTCTATACTGAAGGCGCCCCCGCAATCCAGCAATTCTTCTGCCTCGAAATATTTATCATACACCGGTCCAAATACAACTGGCTTGCCATATACAGCCGCTTCCAGAATATTGTGTATGCCATCATCCCCAAATCCTCCACCCACATAACAGATAGATGCGTATTGATACAGCCTGCTCAGCATACCCATATTGTCTATGATCAATACATTGATATGCTCAGGAAGGGTTATGCCGGACTGATTTGCTTTTTCATAATCGGAATAGAGCATGGAATTTTTGTATAAGCTCAGGCATTCCTTTATCCGGTCTTCATCAATATCATGTGGCGCAATGATACATTTAATGCCCGGGTAGGTATTGGCAAAGTGATCAAGCTCTTCATCATCCTCTGTCCAGGTACTGCCCGCAACGATCACAGGAGATCCTT
>CANGOX010000194.1 GCA_947455605.1 Chitinophagaceae bacterium | reverse complement strand
GTTATCATATCCGTAAGGATTTCTGGGGGCAGCCATTACCGGAGCGCGGTAAGTATTGTAATAAGAGCGATACCTATCGCGGTAAAAATCGCCACGCAAATAAGGTCTGGGCTCATTCACCACTACTTTATATCCACGATAGAGATCATAATCGCGATATATATAAGGCAGTTCAGATGCATAGGTCCAGTTGCGGCCATCAAAGTAAATGAACTGGCGGCTTGGGATATCATAGTAACTGTCTATCTCCGGCAGGTAATAATAATCGCCTGCATAGTTTCCGGGTAATCCCCATGCGGGTCTTGCACCCAGATTCAGATTAATATTAAACCTTACCTGTGCCTGGCTTTCGTTATACATTAAGAAAGCGGTCATAAACATTGCTGAGAGTAATAACTTTTTCATGGTTCAAAGTTTTATACTCTAAGTAAGCCAAACGCAATGCCAGAAATGAAGGGGATTGTTAGAATTTCGTTAAGGTGAAAAACTATATCAGGGTTATACCCAAACCGGGTTTACCGGTAATGGTTATTTTACCATAATCGAATGTTATTCCGGTAGCAGAATCTTCGTAGAGTAATAAAGGACCATCCATATCTACCTGATCTATCTGCGGAAGAAATTGAGCAATGGCTGCAGAACCGATGGTACCTTCATTCATGCTGCCCATCATTACCTGCATACCCAGGGTACGGGCTTCTTTGATCATCCTTAATGCCGGTGTGATCCCGCTACATTTGGTGAGCTTGATATTGATACCATGGAAATGGCCATGACATTTCTTTACATCGTGTTCAGAAACACAACTCTCATCTGCAAACAATGGGAGTGTTGACTTTTCATACAAAGTCTTCATCCCTTCCCAATTATCTTTTGCCAGGGGTTGTTCAATCAATTCTACCCCCAATTGAGCCAGTTGTGGAATTTTTTCGAGCGCTTCTTCGGTTGTCCATCCTGCATTGGCATCAATGCGGAAAGGAACATCGGTATGTTTTCTAAGCGCCTGCATGATCGCAAGATCTTCTTCCGTACCTAATTTGATCTTATATACCGGCCATGGTTTTGCCTGCATTTTGGCTACCATCTTTTCAATGGTATCGATCCCGATCGTATAATCGGTAACCGGTGTGTTCTCCCATTGGGTATGCCACAATTCAAATAAGGGTTTGCCTTTCATTTTACCATACAGATCCCATGCTGCCATATCCAAAGCACAAACCAGAAAAGGATTATCGGGAAATAAATGGTGCAGATAATGCCAGTAACGTTCGGGATCTGTTAAGGCAAATTTTTCAACAAGGGATCTTTTCGATTCCAGGTCGGCAATCATTTGTTCAACAGAAACATTATAGTAAACAATTGCCGGAGCTTCACCCACACCCGTAAAAGGACCAAGCTCCAATGCCACTATCAAGGCAGGCTGGTGCGTTTTGGTACGCCCGTTAGAGATCGTAAATGGATATTCGAAAGGAAGGTTTTGCTGGCGATAGTAAAGTTTCATAAGATACCCCCTGACCCCTAAAGGGGAATAAGGATGGCAAATATAATTATTAAAGCGCGTTTACATAATTATGAAGTTTCATAATTAACCCTTCAGGGAGTTGGGGGGCATTATCTTCCACTTGCTGCAACAAACCCTTTCAACTCCTCATTAAACTCATCCGCCTCCAATAACTGCTCTAATGTAAGGTGCATGCGGTATTGCCAGTAATGTTTAGGGTTAGCGGGTATATTGATGCGTTCCTGATTTGGGTCTTCCCTGCGCAGTGTTTCGCTGATGCCGAGCAGATCCTGTAACTGGAATACACTCCACATGGCAGGAGAATATAAATGTTGTAATACGATGGCTTTATTGATCCATGCTTCGCAATATAAGGGCGCTTCGCCCCATTGGCCCAGCTGGTTATTGTAAAAGCGCTGTATACGTTCCCTGTCCTCTTCCCACCAGCCACGGATCGTACTCATATCATGCGTAGATGGCGTAACCACACTCAGGTAAGGTGCATCATTGGGATGGAAGAATTCTGTTTTTACATCTTTGGGCATGCGCTGTATCTCCAGGCTTAATAAACCCAGTTGTTTCATCACGTCTGGTACACATCCGGGAACCATGCCCAGGTCTTCTCCGCAGACCAGCATATTGGTAACGCGTTTTAACGCCGGTAATTTTTGTAAAGCTTCTTTCATCCAGAAATCATCCTGGCGGCGGAAGAAATAGTTAAGATACAATTCGCGGAGCTGTTGCTGTGTGCCATATTCAAGGCTGAGAAAAGAACGGGTATTTTCCATGCCAAAACGGAAGTGGAAATGCTGGCCATCACCGTTCTCTGCTTCAAACAGGATCACATTGCTGATCAGGTTATACAGACCCTGTTTAATTTTATCGTGTTGGGTATCCTGATCCAATGAAGCAAAATGCTGTTCCACCAAACGCTGGGTTCTGAATTCAGGTTTTAAAGTATACTCACCATTTCCTTCGTGTTTGAGGAAGAGGCTTTTTACTAATTCATTATCATACCCAAATACCTGCCATAATACGTTTTCAGTAATAAAGGGTTGTGTATAACGGTAATGATCAAACCAGATCCCTTTACTGTTGAATTCATTGATATGTACAGGTATGGCCGGAACAAAATGTCCCATGATCCCTTCTACCGCATCCATTGGAATGCTCCAGATACGGAAGAATCCCAGTATATGATCGATACGGAATGCATCGAAATAATAACTCATCTGCTCAAAACGCTGTTTCCACCAGGCAAACCCATCTTCGCGCATGCGCTGCCAGTTGTAGGTTGGAAATCCCCAGTTCTGCCCTGTTACGGCAAAATCATCGGGGGGGGCACCCGCCTGAAAATTGAGATGGTATAATTCAGGATTCTGCCAGGTATCTGCACCATTACGGTACACGCCGATCGCAATATCTCCTTTTACAATAATACCGTTAGCATGTGCATAGGCAGTTGCTTCTTTTAACTGGAGATGTAAATGGTATTGAATAAAATAATGCAGGGCAATATCATCAAAAGCCGCAGATTTTGTATCCGTCAGTTCTTCGATATCTGCCGCATGGTATTTTTTATACGCAGGCCATTTACTGAAATCCACAGTGCCGTATTGATCGCGCAGGTAACAGAATGCAGCATAGGGAACCAGCCAATGTTTGTTCTGTTCAAAAAACTGCCGATAATCTTCCGATGCAAATACAGCAGCACCGGATTCTTTACATGCAAAAGCTACATACTCATATTTGATCTTTGTTACCGCTTCATAATCCACAGCTGCCAAAGCATTCAGGCGCAGTCTTTCCACTTCCATTTTTTGCAACCGTTTGCGGGCAGGAGCCGAATCAAGCAACTTCGAAATATTCAGATACAAAGGATGTAAGGCAAAAGCAGAGATGGCGGCATAAGGATATGAATCTGCCCAGCTGTGTGTTGCCGTAGTATCATTAATAGGCAGGATCTGCACCATTTTCAATCCTGTTTTTTTTGCCCAGTCTACCAGCAACTTCATATCGCTGAATTCTCCGGTACCAAAACTTTTTTCACTGCGTAAGCTGAATACCGGAATGGCCGTACCGGCACCTTTCCAGGTATCGTTAGGCAGTAAGGCAAAACCATCATTGATCACGGTTGTGCGATTGGTCTTGCCGGCATCATGTAAGATGCGGTTATTGCCGTCTTCATACCGGATAAAGGTTTTTTTATCCGTATCATATACCCCATACTTATACAGTACCGGAAATGATTCCTTCGAAAGATCCAGAGATAGGGCAAAAAAATCATTGTCTTCTTTTCTGCTCATCAGCAGTGGGGCCGTTCGATCCCACTCTCCCAGTGATTTACTGTTGCCTAATACACAAAGCGTTTGTCCTTCAGTTAATAAAGGCGTTTTAACTTTCAGTATATGCGTTGTGTTTTTGGGAGTGGCTGCTTTAACAGCCGTATGATTTTCTTTTAAGAGAACCTGCGTGAATGGTTCCGTATAAAAACTATTTTCAAAATATCCTGCATAGTTCCATGCATCCATGATCAGCAACTCTTCTGTTGCGATCTTTGCAAAGTTTACAGTTTTATCATTACCCCAATCGTAATTGACTGTACCATCTTCATTCTTTAAAACATAGTGGTAGGCAATTTCCTTATCAATCAAGGCTGATGCAGGAATGTCTAAAGAAAGATACCAGTATTCATCATTAAAATATTGCAAATGGATGGCATCCTCCACACGGTTACTACCTAGCAGCGGATGATCTCCCATGATATACATATC
>CANGOX010000193.1 GCA_947455605.1 Chitinophagaceae bacterium | reverse complement strand
CCCTCCTCCCGGGTAATGATATAGGGGATGATAATTTCATCTGCTTCCACTTTTACTGAGGTAACCGGCCCCTGGGTGATCTCTACATCATAGGATCCGGCAAGTTTGATATTTTTGGCATTATTGATATCACGGGTTACGGTAGACAGCACGCCGTTGCCCTTTATCCGCCTGAATCCCAAAAAGTTACAGGAAGAACAGGTAATGGCCACCAGGGCGAGTAGGAAAAGAATACGTTTCATAGTTAGGTTTTGGAATGGAAAGTTAGTTAAATCCCCCGTCAAATCATATCCATTCCTGCCCCTTTCTATACCGCTGGTAAGGCTTTAGAACCATCAAAATTTCTGTTACCTTCGCGCCATGACAGAAAAAATACTCATTCTCGATTTTGGAAGCCAGTTTACCCAGTTAATTGCCCGGGCTGTAAGGGAAGCCAACGTGTTTTGTGAGATCATCCCATTTCAGAAAGCATTTACCATAGAGCCGGGTTTGAAAGGTATTATTCTCAGTGGATCGCCGTTTAGTGTAAATGAAGAGAATGCCCCATCTGTGGATATTGCCGCATTTATAGAAAAAGTGCCGGTCTTGGGTGTTTGTTATGGCGCCCAGCTAACGGCGAAATTGATGGGTGGTAAAGTTGACAAATCAAATAAACGTGAATACGGCCGTGCCAAACTGCATATTCAGAAAGAAGATATTCTGTGGAAGAACGTATCCGAGCAATCTCAGGTATGGATGAGCCATAGCGATTCGATTACTGCCTTACCGGAAGGTTTTGAAATATTGGCTACCACCGAAAGTATACCGGTAGCGGGTTTCAAAAAAACCAGCGGCAGTACAAAACCTTTGTACGGCATACAATTCCATCCGGAGGTTTATCATTCAGTTGAGGGTAAAAAGATCATCAATAATTTTCTGATCGATATCTGCGGATGTAAACAAGACTGGACCCCGGCTTCTTTTGTTACTGAAACGGTTGCCAAACTGAAAGAGCAGATAGGCGATAGTCATGTGATCATGGCTTTAAGTGGCGGGGTTGACAGTACCGTAGCCGCCACCCTGATCAGCAAAGCCATTGGAAACAGACTACACGGCATTTTTGTGGATAATGGTGTATTACGTAAAGATGAATTTCAGCAGGTGCTGGATACGTATAATACCATTGGATTGAATGTGAAAGGCATTGATGCCAAACAAATGTTTTATGATGAGTTCAAAGGCAAATCGGATCCTGAGCAGAAAAGAAAAGTGATCGGTAAATTATTTATCGATGTGTTCCATGAAGAATCGAAGAAAGTGGAAGGTGTGAAATTCTTAGGCCAGGGAACGATCTATCCGGATGTGATCGAGAGTGTGAGTGTGCATGGACCATCTCAAACGATCAAGTCGCACCACAATGTGGGTGGCCTACCGGATATCATGCACCTTGACCTGGTAGAACCTCTGCGGTTCTTATTTAAAGATGAAGTAAGAAAAGTAGGATTGGAAATGGGTATACCGGCAGAAATGATCAACCGTCACCCCTTTCCGGGCCCGGGTTTAGCGATCAGGATATTGGGAGAAGTAACCGAAGAAAAAGTAAAAATGCTGCAGGCAGCTGATGATATTTATATCAAGGGATTAAAATCGAGCGGTCTCTATAATGAAGTATGGCAGGCTGGAGCTATTTTATTACCCGTTAAGAGTGTGGGTGTAATGGGCGATGAAAGAACCTATGAATTTACGGTTGCTTTACGGGCAGTAACATCGGTTGATGGTATGACGGCAGACTGGGCGCATCTTCCTTATACCTTCCTGGCAGATATTTCCAATGAGATCATCAATAATGTGCGGGGGATTAACCGTGTGGTTTATGATATCAGCAGTAAACCCCCTGCAACCATTGAATGGGAATAATTTTTGCATGGGTGTTCTCAACTGAATTATGCAAGCGATGAAAAAAATAGGGTTCGTTATCATGGGTTTGTGTTTCATGGTTAACGCCATGTCGCAAACGAATGTGGGCAAGCCATTAAAGATAGCCGTGTTTACACCCTTGTATATCGATTCTGCCTTTAGCGGTGATACGTATAAGCTGGGCAAGAACAACCTTCCGAAATACCTCTTGCCCGGACTTGATTTTTACAATGGCGTAATGCTGGCCATTGATTCATTGAATAAAGAGAAAGCATCGGTTGAAGTTTTGGTTTACGATAGTAAGTCTGACAGTATCTCACTTGAAGAGATCGTGGAAGAAGCAGCTTTCAAGGAAGTTTCCCTGATCATTGCTTCATTTAATAACCGGGCAGAGATCAAGCCGCTGGCAGATTTTGCATTGGAGAATAAGGTTCCGTTGATCTCTGCCACATATCCGAATGATGGCGGCATTACTGCTAATCCTTATTTTATCATGATCAACCCCACATTGGCAGCGCATCTGGAAGGGGTCTATAAATTTACCCGCCGTTTTTATCCGATAGAAAATATCACCCTATTCAGAAGAAAGGGAACGATAGAAGATCTCATCCAGAACAGTTTCAGCGAGCAGAATAAGAAAACTGCAGGTACCCCTTTAAAAATAAGAACGGTTGAACTCACAGATAGTTTTACCACGGCACAAGTGATCAGCTATCTCGACAGTAATAAACAAAACGTGATCATATGCGGATCATTGAATGATAATTTCGGCACGAATCTTTCCAGGGCTTTGGGCAGTGCAAAAAATTACCGCATAATTGCTATCGGAATGCCCACCTGGGATGGTATAAGAGAAATTGGGAAAGACCTTGAAATTGTTTATTCCACACCCTACAATCCCAACCGTGCGGATAAATTAAGCTTTCAGTTTGCGGAAAACTACCGGCAAAAGTATGCAGGCAGGCCCGGAGATATGGCATATAAAGGGTTTGAGGCCATGTACCATTTCACCCGGTTATTGCTGAAGTACGGCAACCAGCTCCCCGGTCATCTTTCAGAGAAAGATTATAAACTCTTTAACGATTTTGATTTTCAGCCCGTGTTGCTCAATAAAAACAGCCTTACGCCCGATTATCTCGAAAACAGAAAACTCTATTATATCAGGAAAACAGACGGCAAGATCAAATCTGTGAACTGATAAACCCTTTTGGCATCTGCCTGTTATATAAGGTATGCCCAAATCAAACGCAAATAAATCTTATCTGGCTTCTAAGATCTGCCTAAGCTGCAAGCGGCCATTTTCCTGGCGAAAAAAATGGGAAAAGAATTGGGAAGAAGTAAAATATTGTAGCGAGAGATGCAGTAGGGAGAGAAAGAAAGCCGCAGATTCGCAGACTAAACCAACATAAACGATCTGCAAATCTGCAGCTTACATCTTACTTCCATTTCTATTATCCGTATCTTACCCTATCACTTATCAGCAGGTATTGTTTCATGAAATTGCAAAAAACAAAAGGGTATAGTATCATAGCCAAATGGCTTGCTGATAAGGATTTTACTCCTTTTGCATTTCAATTAGAAGCCTGGCAGGAGATCATTAACGGAGAAAGCGGTCTGGTTAATGCCCCAACGGGATGTGGCAAAACTTTTTCTGTTTTCCTGGGATCGCTGATACAATTCATCAATGAACACCCTGACGATTTCAACAAAAAGAAACATAACGGATTACAATTAATCTGGATCACACCATTGCGTGCGTTGGCCAAAGATATCGGCAGAGCGATGGAAGAAGTGATTACAGAACTGGGCTTACAATGGAAAGTGGGTATTCGAAATGGTGATACAGAAACGGCCGAAAGACAAAGACAGAAAAAACAAATGCCGGAGGTGTTGATCATTACACCCGAAAGTCTGCATTTATTATTGGCACAAAAAGGGTATCCGGAAATATTTCAAACACTCCGGATCATTGCAGTGGACGAGTGGCATGAGGTGCTGGGAAGCAAGAGAGGGGTGCAGGTGGAATTGGCCGTTAGCAGAATTGTGAATTGCCAATCGTCTATGGACAATAGAGTTAGCATTTGGGGCATCAGTGCTACGATTGGAAATCTGGAAGAAGCCAAAGATGTATTGTTGGCCCCTTTGCAAAAGCAAGGTGTGATCATTCGGGCGAAGCTGGATAAAAAGATCATGGTGGAATCTATCTTGCCCGATGAAATAGAAAACTATCCATGGGCAGGACATCTGGGCATCAAGTTGGCGGCAAAACTGATCCCGATCATTGAAAGAAGCAAGACCACACTCATTTTTATCAACACAAGGGGAATGAGTGAAACATGGTACCAAACCCTGTTGAATGTGGCTCCGCAATTGGCTGGTGCGATTGCCTTGCATCACGGCAGTATTGAACAGGAGCTAAGGTTATGGG
>CANGOX010000192.1 GCA_947455605.1 Chitinophagaceae bacterium | reverse complement strand
AGAAGTACCCAGGGTGTGTAAAAATTTTCTTCTGGTAGCAGGCATTGGCGAAGTTTAGAAGGAGAAATTAATAATTAAAAATTAGAAATTAGTAATTAACTCCTGCAAAATAAAAAGGCCGGATCAACGTATATATAAAATATGCTGATCCGGCCTAATATGGCATTTTAAGATCCTATTTTGCTGTAACCGGCGTCCTTGCCAGCAACAGTTCCTTCCAGAATTTAGTAGGTTTCCCTTGGCGGTTACCACCTCCACCTATCCTGCCAAGCGAACCGCTGCCGATAGAGATTCCCATGCCGCCGCCACTGCCAAAGGAGCCAAAGCCCAATCCACCCCCAATAGAAATGCCACCGCCACCTCCACTGCGGCCGTTTGATTGGCCCGGGAGATTATCCAATACAAATCCTACGGCTATACTTTTACGGTTCAGGTTGATGATCTCCATTCTGTTCAAAAAAGAACTCAAGGGGATCATGGCTTCGTATACCAGTTCATTGGCATTGTTTAAGCCAATCCCCAACTCAATTCCCGCTGCATTCCTTTTACCATAATCAAAATTCTCCGGTGTTTTGATCTCATGAAAACCAAATAAGGAATAATCCTGTACGGCATCCAAGGCCACATGTTTATTCTGTTGTAATTCCGGACGGTCGTTCAGCATCTTATCCCCCTTCTGTACCCGGTTACCGGTTGGAAAAACAATGCCTGCGGCTCCGGCTTCCTCTTTAACACCATGGTTATTGATCAGTACGGTTAATCCTCCTCTTAACACCCTTTGAATGGTGGTTTCAATCTTACTCGTAGCAAGGATATACAGATTTTCATTATCGTTGGTAACCGTATAGGAAAGGCCTGTTTTTTCATCATAGTATGCAAGCGGTTTTATCCAGTCTGCATCATCCCCATTCACTACAAGGGAATCTTTCTGGTAGGTTACCGTTTGCACCACATCTGCTTGCTGGCTATTCTTCGAAGAACTACAGGCCGAAAGAAAACCTGCTGCTGATGTTACAATAAATAGTGAACGGAGAACATCTGTTTTCATGATCCGGAGTTTAACTTTTACAAGAGGATACCATTGTAAGCCAGGCTGTTGCTTAGCGCAAAGTTAAAAGTACTTACAAAATAAATAAGCAATGTTTCGTTAATACCGGTGAAAGCAGGCAATTTGTATATCTGTGGTGCTTTTATTCTTTCCGAGTGGTTAGTAGTTGAGCAACCAACAACAACTGAAGTGTCCAACTCTGTAAACGGTACCGATATTTAAAATTACGTTAAGATGATAGCTTACTTAGGTAATAGTTTTACTTTACCGCACTAATCAAGGTAGGCAAGAAATGAAAAAATACTCAATCAATATCATAGGATCGGGCTTATTTCTTCTCATACTGGTTTTCACCTTACAGGTCTTTTTACCAAGAAGCTATCCTGTTCCCCATTTACTAATCAGAGAAAGTACTAAATATTGGAATCTTTCAACTGGCTCAAGGATCGCCTATACATTAATCAAAGCAAGAACCGCAAGAAGACCCTTTCCTGTTATATATGTACATGGCGGGCCTGGTGGCGCTATTTCTGACAAAACTATCAGCAGTCTGGCTGCGCTGGCAGATGATGGGTATGATGTTTATTTATATGACCAGATAGGAAGTGGTTTATCGGAAAGGTTGAAAGATATTAATGAGTATACTGCAGAAAGACATAAAAAAGACCTTGAAGAAATCATACAAAAGACCGGAGCCGAAAAAGTGATATTGATGGGTCAATCATGGGGTGCAGTATTATCCTTATTAGTTGTTTCAGACAATGCAGATAAGGTTGAGAAAATCATCTTCGCCAGCCCGGGTCCGATATTTCCTGTTCACACACAGCTGGCTCAGTTAAAAGCTCCGGACAGTTTACAAATTACACATCCGTACTATTCAAATGCCGAAGGAAACAGGGCATCCACAAATATCAGAACAAAAGCTATGGAATTTTTTGCTATCAGATTGGGTTGGAAAATCGCTTCTGATAATGAGGCAGATGATTTCGCCGCTTTCCGAAATGCTATGGTTAACAGATCTACTGTTTGCGACACGTCTAAAATTCCTGAAATAGAAGGAGGAAGCGGTTTTTATTCGCAAGTGATGACCATGAAAACAATCTACGGAATAGCAGACCCAAGACCGAAGCTAAAAAATTCAAAAATATCTGTTTTGATCCTGAAAGGTCAATGTGATAACCAGCCTTGGGGTTTTGCAACAGAATATCTGTCTTTGTTTCCGCAACATCAATTATGCATCATCCGCAATGCAGGGCATTTCATTTATCTTGAACAACCGGAAATGTATCTCAAAACTATCAGAGCTTTTTTAAATAAATAAGCAATAACTGCGCCTTTGCATCTCTGCGAGAAATATTTGCACGCAAAGGCGCAGTTTGAAAAGATTTAGGGAGGTTGCTATTTCAGTTTATACACTTCACTACCCGCCAGTAAAAAACAGCCCAATCCGAAATCTTCAAAATCAGGAATTCTGTCGTAGGTAACGGGTTGCGCTTCTTTGGGTTCTTTACCGGTGCCTTGTACATAGCCAAGTACGCCGTTTGTATGCACACAATCTTTCAGCAAAGCATTCCATGCTTTTGCAATCTGCTGACTGAATTGCTTTTTATCAAGGAATCCATTATTGATTCCCCAGGCAAAGCCATAAGTAAACAAAGCGGTTCCGGTTAATTCTTTACCCCCGTAGTTATTCGGGTCTTTCAGGCTGGCGTTCCAGAAACCATCCGTTCTTTGCAAGGGTAATAAAGCTGTACACATTTTTTTATAGTCGCTGAGATACTCAGTATAGTGTGGATCTGATGTAGGAAGGAACTGTAAAGTTCTTACCAATGCGGCCAGTACCCAACCATTTCCCCTCGACCAATAACAACCTTCTCCATTGGGTTCTTTATATGCAGGGAACACAAAATCCTTATCTCTCCACCAAAGATTGGTTTGAGGATCGAATAATCCGTTGCCACCATGATGGTATTTTGTAAAAGCATACATCTCATACATCTTTCTGAAATAAGAAGTATCGTTAAGCACAACACCAAGCCTTGTAAACACGGGCATACCCATCTGTATCGCATCCACCCATGACCAGTCATCTTTCCTTTCACTCTTCACCATATTATCCATACAGGTCTTGATATCACGGATCCGTTCTTCTTTTTTATCGATCAAATACAGATCGATATAGGTTTGTCCGGCGCATTGATTATCCGCATTACGCACTTTGGTTCCACCCCATAAACCCCATTGGTGTTTCTCTCCCCACTGCACAGCATAATCGTAATACGACTGATCCTTATCTATACTATATAATGCCATTAAGCCTTCGTAGTATACGGCACGTGTCCATAAATTACTGGGGCGTTCCTTATTGGTGGTAACAGTTTTACCTGCATCGGGCCATTTGTTCATGAAATAGGCATTGGTAAGACGCATAGCTGCCAATGATTCCGTTTTCTTAGGAAGTTTTTGTGCATGCACTACAATCACTACAAAAAAAGAAAGCAATAATCCCGTTTTCTTTAGATAGGTTTTCATATTTACAAAAGATAATTTTTCAGTTTACATTTTTTCAAGTCCCTGATGCCCTTAACTACCTGTTCTGCGTTGATGAGAGCACCTTCTTTATTGGTATGTGTTTTATCAGCCGGGAAAAAACTGTTCACTTTGGTGGTATCCATTTTTTCATATTCCAATGCGATAAGTTCCTGGAGATCGATAAAATAAGTACCCGTTTCTTCTGCCACCTGTTTTGCCCATATACCATATTCACTTCTATTGTATTTGCCGTCTTTACGGTTATCACGCGGAATGGGAGAACAGATCACAGGAATAGCGCCCTTTGCCTTTGCTTCATTTACAAATTTGCGCATATACCATCCGTAACTATGTATCATTTCTTTCATTTTACGGATCGGATTGTAAATTTCTGTACTGTCATTACCTACACCTTTAATCGTACCTCTTGCCAGGGCGGTATCATCCAGCGGGATGGAATCGTTATGGCCACACTGCATAAGTATATAATCGCCTTTGGTTAAAGTTTCGAGGATCTTGTCCCATCTTCCATCGGTAATAAATGTACGGCTGCTTCTTCCTCCGATGGCATGATTGCGTACACTGATCTTATTGGTATCAAATTGCGCATCGATCACCGTGCCCCAACCCCATTGTCCGTTCTTGCCGGAACCATCACTGTTCTTAACGGTGGAGTCACCGATGATGTAGAGAACGGGTTTGTGGTCGATCAGGCTAAAGGAAATTAACAGGACCGATAATACTAATATTGATAATGCAGTTTTTTTCATAGCGATTTTTTATTGCACGCAGAGGCGCAAAGGCGCAATTTGATTACTATTGTTTGAGACGTTCTTCTACTT
>CANGOX010000191.1 GCA_947455605.1 Chitinophagaceae bacterium | reverse complement strand
GTATTATCTCCCGGAAATGATTGGGAGCTGGTGGGACAGGGATACCAGTTTACCGAAGGAACCGTTGCCAATGCAAAAGGAGAAGTTTTTTTTCAGGATATACCTAATTCAAAATCCTATAAGATCGGTCTTGACGGAAAAATCAATCTGATCAACAGCAATTCAAAGAAAGGGAGTGGTACCTGTATTGGTACCGATGGAAAAAGATATGTAGTAACCGGTAACAAGCAGATCCTGAGTTATGATCAACAGGAAAAAGAAGCTGTTGCGGTTAATGATATCGCCGGTAATGATCTGGTGATGGCGAGAAATGGCAATCTCTATATTACGGCACCGGATGGCAGGGAGAACCCGAGCAAAATATACCTGGTTCGACCCAATAATGAAAAGGTTTTGCTGGATGAAGGATTGAAATATGCGAATGGTATTGCCTTAACGCCCGATCAGACACAACTCTATATTACAGAATCTACTTCGCATTGGGTATGGATCTATTCGATACAACCCGATGGAACCCTGGCCAATAAACAACGCTATGGATGGTTACATGTAAGGGATACGGATGAAAATGCATGGGCAGACGGACTGAAAGTAGACCGTGATGGCCGTGTTTATGTAGCCACAAGAATGGGAATACAGGTGATGGATCAGATAGGTCGTGTAAACGCCATCATTCCGGTTCCCGGGCCAGAGCCTTCTAATCTTTGTTTTGGTGGTGCGGATTTTGATACGCTATATATTTCCTGCAGAGACAAAGTCTATCGGCGCAAGTTAAAAGTTCATGGGGCACTCCCATTTGCAGAACCGATAAAACCGGCCACCCCAAGACTTTAATCAATTTTAAAAACACCTCGGTGAAGTTTGTATATCGTTTTATTTGGTTATCAGTGTTGTGCTCATCTTACTTTAAAGTAGAACAATGAGCCCCTAAAAAAACAATACTCGGGCAGCTTTAAACCAGGCTGAACAGAATCCATCAAACCCCAGAACGATCATTACCCTTTAACTTACATTGTTTACCGATACTTTCTTTTGAATGTTTATTGAGATGGTACATTTAACTATCAATTACCCCACTGACCTGATCATGAACCGAAAAAATATCCTTTTACCTACGCTGTGTTTACTGTTTCTGATTCCTTGTACAGCACAGAATAAACTCAACACAATTGATACCAGCGATTTTAATGATGCTGCCCATCATTGGTACGATATCAAGGATAAGAGCAATACCATTAATCCACGCCCCGGTCATCCGATCTTTCGTTCTACTGAAATTGAAAACATTGCTGATAATATTCTTTTATACCAAAAAACCAATGGCGGATGGCCAAAGAATTATGATATGCAGGCGGTATTAACGGCAGAGCAGCAAGACAGCCTGCTAAGAGCTAAAAAAGAAACCCATACTACTTTTGATAATGGAGCCACCTATTCACAGGTTGCTTATCTGGCAAAGGTTTATATGCTAATCAAGAAGGATGTTTATAAAAAAGCTCTTGAAAAAGGATTGGATTTTATCATGGATGCCCAATATGGGAATGGTGGCTGGCCACAGTTTTATCCCATAGAAACCAACAACTACAGCCGTTACATCACTTTTAATGATGATGCATATATTGGGATATTACAGGTTTTAAAAGATATTGCCGATGACAAACCGGAATATGCTTTTATTGAGCCTACGCAAAGACAAAACCTGATCAGGTCTTACAACAAAGGCCTGGATTGTATTCTCAAAACACAGATCAATGATGCAGGCACACCCACTGCCTGGTGCCAGCAATACAATGAGATCAGTTTAGAACCGGCCTGGGCCAGAAAGTTTGAACCACCCAGCATCTGCAACCGCGAAAGTTGTGAGATCGTTTTTTTGCTTATGAGTATTCATAACCCTTCTGATGCCGTTAAGAAAGCCGTTCAAAATGCAGTTGCCTGGTTTGAAGCATCTAAGATCATGGATACAAAAGTGATCACGATCAATGCGCCGGAAATGGTTACACCATTTACAGTTTCCAAACATGATAAGATAGTTGTGAGCAGTTTGGGTGCACCGCCTATCTGGACACGCTACTATGAACTGAAAACCCATCGCCCGCTTTTCTGTAACCGCGATAGTAAAGTAGTCTATACATTGGCCGAAGTAGACAGGGAAAGACGTGATGGCTACGGCTGGTACACCTATGAACCACAAAAAGTGCTGAAAGCCTACCCTGATTGGAGAAAAAAATGGCTATAGGTAGATAATGTGATACCCAATTTGAGAATTGTTCTTCACCTGTCTTATTTTTAGGGTATGAAGATGCAACTCTGGTCGGTAGGTAAACCTAACGAAGCTTATGCCAAAGCGGGAATTGATGATTTTACCAAACGCATCAATAATTACTTCTCTGCCGAATGGCATATTATTTCTCCTCCTAAAAATGCCGGTAATTTATCTGAGACCGATCTGAAGAAAGCAGAAGCTGCGATCATCCTGGGTCAATTACAGAAAGACGATTACCTGATCCTGTTGGATGAAAGAGGTAAGGCATTCAGTTCACCCGAACTGGCCCAATGGCTCCAGCAAAGAGCCAATGAAAGCACCAAAAGGATCGTATTCCTGATCGGCGGTGCATTTGGGGTGGATGATACAGTTATGAAACGGGCCAACCATACCTGGAGTCTTTCTAAACTGGTTTTTCCACATATGCTGGTACGATTGATATTAGCTGAACAGATCTACAGAGCCTGTACCATACTCAGAAATGAAAAGTATCATCACAGCTAAGGGTTAAATATTTATGAACGGAGCCTGACAAAGGCTATTAATATTTAAATTGCAGGTATGCTTACCATCACCATTGTTATATTACTACTTACCTGTGTGATCTCTTTCACAGCTTTTTCGAATGAAAAAATTACAGGTGACCTGATCTTCTATCCTACTGCTATCACCAATCGTAACCAGTGGTACCGGTTTATTACCTGCGGGTTTATTCATGCCGATATTATGCACCTGGCTTTTAATATGTACACGTTTTACCTGTTTGGCAATATGGTAGAAACGGCCATGGGTGAGATCTTTGGCAATAGTGGAAAAGCATTGTATGTGATACTATACATAGCTGCTTTGGTGGTTTGTTTATTGCCAACTTATTTTCAGCACAAAGATGATTATCATTACCGTAGTTTGGGTGCTTCGGGTGCGGTGTCGGCTGTTATTTTTGTAGGGATCTTTTTATATCCTACCATGGGAATGGGCATCTTCCCTATTCCTTTCAATATTCCGGCTTTTATTTTTGGGCCTTTATACCTGATCATTTCTGCTTACCTGGCTAAGAAAGGCCATGGTAATATCAATCATTCGGCTCATATCTGGGGAGCATTATTCGGGATCGTGTTCCTGATCATTACCAGCCAGTTCATGAGTGAATTCAGGCCATTGGAACATTTTATAACAGAAGTATCTGCTTATTTGAGGTAATTTATCCGGAGGATATTTTTTGTCTGATGGGTGATCTTACAACGGTCATCAATCCGATAACCCACCACCCAAACGATCTTTTTATTGCTTTCCAGTACCCACACTTTTTCTTTCTCTGTTTTGGATAATTTCAGGTCGATCAGAAAACGACTGATCTTCTTTTTCTTTTGCATCCCCAGCGGATAAAAATAATCCCCTGTTTTCCATTTACGCAGCAGCAATGGAAATACAATATGCTTCAGATCGATGGCAGCTTCTGATGCATCATTGTTAATCGTGAATAATTGGCTGTTACTATTCGAAAACCGTAATGCCCCATTTTCAAATACAGCTCCTTCCTCTGAAACATCTATCAAAATATGCTGTGTATGTTCCACCATATTGGGTGAAATGATCATCCAGTTGCGGTTGCGGATAATACGATGCGTTGAAGAGGCAATATGGGAACCATTTTCAGCATCCAGCAGTTTGATCACTTCATTGGTTTGGGCCGCGGTAAAACCATATGGCTTGATCAACTCCCAGGTAATCGTATGTAATGGCGTTGCCTTCTTCCATTTCAAAACAGGAATATGGCATTCATTTCCGTTGTTTTCTACCATTTTATTGATCTGTATAGAAACCGATTGTTCATACAATTCAGCTACTTCAGCAAAACGTTGAATATTGTGCAGCAGATTTTCTTCTACCTGTGGATACACTTCTTTGATCTGCGGGATCAACTGGTTCCGAAAATAATTACGGGTATATTTATCAGAAGCATTGGAGGAATCTTCTACAAACTCAAGTCCATTTTCTTCCGCATATTCCAATAACTCATTTTTTCTGAATGATAATAAAGGACGGATCAACTTGCGATCCTTGAGTATGGGCTGAATGCCAGTTAAACCCTGTATTCCCGTGCCACGGAAAAAATGCATGAGCAGGGTTTCAATGTTATCGTCTGCATGGTGGGCGGTGGCGGTGTAAACGTGAGTAGTGAGTGGTG
>CANGOX010000190.1 GCA_947455605.1 Chitinophagaceae bacterium | reverse complement strand
GGGGTTTGGGGTTGGGGGTTTGGGGTTGTTATTGGTTTGTTTGTTTATTGGTATAGTAGGTGATGCGGTCTGTGCTGATTTTTTCTGTTTTGATGGGATTCGATTTGTGGGTTGGGGCATTCAGGCCTTCTGGTATGGTTAATGATTCATTGGTGATCGTTCTTATTTCGTCCCATTTTTCTTCGTTAATGAAGGATTGAAGCAATTGTGTGCCACCTTCTACTAAAATGCTTTGAATGTTGTATTGATAACAGGCATCGAGTATCTGTTGTACGATATTTTGATTAGTATCGATTTGATGATAGACAAGATTCCCTTTCTCTTCCTGTTTCATTCCGTTAAACAGGATGGTTCTTTGAGTTTGATCAAAGATTTTCAGGGTTTGAGGCAAACGAAGATTCCTATCAAGGATCATCCTTACCGGTTGCACGCCCCTTCCTGAGCGGTTATTAAGTGTTGGATCATCTTTACCTGCCGTATGGGTTCCCACCAGTATGGCAGCTTCTTCACTCCGCCATTGTTGTACCAGCCGATTGCTGTAATCATTACTGATGAGTAAACGTTCATCTGATACACCCGCTATTTTGCCGTTAGCAGTTTGTGCCCATTTTAAAATGAGATAGGGCCTGTGATGCTTATGAAAAGTGAAAAAACGTTTATTCAATGCTATGCATTCCGTTTCCATCACTCCTGCGGTCACTTCTATACCGGCTTTTCTGAGTTTCTCTATCCCTTTGCCATTTACTTCTTCAAACGGATCGCGGCAGCCAATTACTACTTTTGGAATCTTATTTTCAATGATCAGATCACTACACGGCGGTGTCTTGCCAAAATGGGCACAGGGTTCCAGAGATACATATAAAGTAGCATGGCTTATGTGTGGCCGGTCCGCTTCTATCACACTTTTGATACAGTTCACTTCCGCATGCGCCTGGCCATATTGCTGATGATATCCCTCTCCAATGATCCTCCCCTCGTATACCAATACCGCCCCCACCATGGGGTTGGGCGCCACATAGCCTGCCCCCAAACGGGCCAGTTCTATACAGCGGAGCATATACGGTGTGTGAAGATCGGTCATAACAGAATTGGCAAAAATAACCAAATGGTGCTAACATTGCAGCATGACCACCCAATCTGCCCAACAGGAAGCCCTTACTGCACTCAAAATGCTGTATGACGACCGTGAAGCCGCGAATATTACCGATTGGGTAATGGAACATATTACCGGCAAGAAACGGATCGACCGGCTGATGGATAAACAGGCCCCATTATCAGAACTGCAGATCAAACAACTCCATTCCGTGCTGGCCGAATTAGCTACAAACAGACCCATTCAATATGTATTAGGGGAAGCATGGTTTGCGGGAGATAAGTATTATGTGAACGAATTTGTGCTAATTCCAAGGCCAGAAACAGAAGAATTAGTAACATGGATAATTAAGAATTATGCATTAAAAATTAAAACTATCATAGATATCGGAACAGGAAGTGGCTGTATTCCTATCAGTTTGAAGAAAAAATTACCACAGGTTTCAGTAAGTTCAATGGATGTGAGTGGAGAAGCTTTGCAGGTGGCCAAACAGAATGCAGCAACACTGAATGCGGATATCAACTTTTTACAACTTGATTTTTTGGATGAAGCAAATTGGGATCAATTACCGGTATATGATCTCATCGTAAGTAACCCACCTTATATTAAACAATCCGAAGAAAGCAGTATGCTGCCTAATGTGTTCAAATATGAGCCTTCACTGGCTTTATTTGTACCGGATGAAGATGCACTCCTGTTCTACAGAAAGATCGCAACATTTGCCAAAACACATTTAGCTTTTCAGGGAATGATATTCTTAGAAATCAATGAAGCGCTCGGAAATGAAGTGATTGCTTTATTTGAAAACTTTGGCTTCGAAACAGAGTTAAGGAAGGATATGCAGGGGAAGGACAGAATGATAAAAGCGAATTTGAAAATTTGAAAATGAAGAAAGGCCGCTGATATTACAGAATACTGAAAATTTAGGAAACCCCCATTTTCAAATTAGCATATTTTCAAATTTTCAAATTAATTATTATTCACTGCCATCACAGGCGTAGCCCCCAACTTCTTGATCACCTGCATCACACGGATAGCCGTTCCCAGATGCGCAGTACTGTCGCCGTTAATGACTACAGAAGGTTTATCGGTTTCTTTGGCTAAATAGGTTTTCAATTCTGTTTCCAGCTGATCGATCGTGGTTTTCTTTTGTGCGAGAAATATATTCTGGTCCTTATCCACCGTGATCACTACGGTCTGCTTGGATTTGGTATCACTCTTGGCCTTGGGATTAGAAACCTTGATCACATTCGGATTGGCCAAAGTAGAAACGATCAGGAAGAACAATAACAGGATGAACAGAATATCATTCAATGCTCCGGTATGTACTTCGGGATGACTCTTTAATCGTTTCCTGATGTTCATTTCTTTTAATTAGTAATTGGTAATTAGTAGTTAGTAATTACCAATCTGTTTTATTCCTGTTGAGTTGTGTTCAAACCGTACAAATGTGCAACGTAAGGATGTTCCATTTCTATTCAAAAGCCATCATCCGAATAATTACTAACTACCAATTATTAATTACTATTTATCTCGTCGGTTCCTGCAGTACATCAATAAACTCCGCACTCGCCGCTTCCATCTTATTCGCTGTCTTGTCTATCTGTGTGGTTAACGCATTATGTCCGATATAAGCTAAGAGGCCAATGATCAAGCCTGTTCCTGAGGTGATCATCTTTACATAGATACCGCCTGCTATATCATTCAAGGTAAACTGTCCTGAGCTGGCAATACCGTAGAATAACTGGATCATCCCTACAATGGTTCCTAAGAAACCAAACATGGGTGCAATACCGGCGATCAGGGAAAGAATGGAAAGGTTGCGCTCCATCTTATACATTTCCAGCTTGCCTACATTCTCCATACTTTTTTCTATCGCATCAATGGGTTTACCTATTCTTTGTAAACCCTTATCGATCATTCGGGCTACCGGGTTATCGGTGTTCTTCGACAGACTTCTGGCTGCCGTAACATTCCCGTTCACAATATGATCACGGATGATGTTCATGAAATTGGGATCTATCCTGGATGCTTTACGGATGGCCATCAGCCTTTCAATAAAAACAAAGATGGCGGCTACCAACAATACATATAGTGGATACATGATCCAGCCACCTTTTTCGAGTAACGACCAGAGTGAAATCTTTTCAGCAACGGCAGGCACGGCTGCCGCGGCTTTGTTTAATGTATCTATCTGAAGCAGATCGAACATCCTGTTGGGGTTTTAGGTAAGGCTAAAATTAGATGCTTCTACAAAAGAACAGTGTTAGTGTGAATAAAAATGTGAAGGGCTGGCTTTTTAGGAAAGCTTTTACACATAGGGAGATATGTTTTAACATTCCTTATCTGCGAAAACTCCCTGCACGCTGCTACTCCGCGGTGAATAAAAGTCCCATTCACCGCAGAGACAGGGAGAACAGGGAGTTTACGCAGCGTTGTATCTAAAATATTCTAACTTGTAGTACAATCTCCTATCTATGAACCTGCAGGCTTTCTGGCAATATCCACCCACCCAATTAATGGCCGAACTGCAAACAACTGAGAACGGCCTCTCAACCCCGGAAGCCGCCAAACGAGCACTCAACTTCGCAGATAAGAAAAAGGTGAAAAACCCCATTCTAGAGAATATCATCCTTTTCTTCTCTCAATTTAAAAGTCCACTGGTATTGTTATTGGTGGCAGCCGTGATCCTTTCAGCTATATTGGGTGAAACATCGGATGTATTCATCATCCTCTTTATTTTACTGGCTACCGGTATCATGAGTTTTATCCAGGAGAAAAGAGCGGGTAATGCGGTAGAAAAACTTCGATCCATCATCCGCACCAAAGTAACTGTGATCAGAGATGGCAAACAGGTATCGGTATTTACTGATGATATCGTACCCGGAGATATCATCAGTTTCTCCGCCGGCGATGTGATCCCTGCCGATTGTTTGTTGTTTGAAGGAAGGGATATGCACGTTAATGAAGCCACATTAACCGGCGAAACCTATCCCGCAGAAAAAGCAATTGGCGAAGTACCGGAATCAACCGGTATCTCTAAACGTACCAATACTTTGTTTGAGGGCACCAGTGTTGTGAGCGGTTCGGGTAAAGCCATTGCGGTATTAACCGGTAAAGACACGGTATTCGGTAATATCTCCGCAAGCCTCAGCAAACTCGCAGATGAAACCGCTTTTGAAAAAGGCATCCGCAAATTTGGTTTTCTCTTAATGCAGATCACCATTGTTCTGGCCATTATTATTCTTGCAGTGAATATTTATTTTGGCAGGCCACTGATCGATTCATTGTTATTCGGCTTAGCACTGGCTGTGGGTATGGCTCCGGAATTACTGCCCGCCATCATGACCATTGCCATGAGTGCCGG
>CANGOX010000189.1 GCA_947455605.1 Chitinophagaceae bacterium | reverse complement strand
TGTTAATCCCATGATAGTACCCAGTAGATCATTTTTAGCAGGGGAGGGAAAGATCGTTTCTTTGATTGATCTTTTGATGATTTCCAATGGGTGTAAACTGTTACGTACCAGCAAGAGCTGCTCATTCAGTAAAATCCATTCTGTTGCCTGTTTGTTTTCCAGTTGCGTAATGGCAATTCTCAGCTCGGATATGTTTGTTATTTTTTGCATAAAGCTTAGTTGATCATGAGTCGGATGATCGAATCATTGATCCGAGCCTTCATGGAAGGTTGCATATAATACAGAATGATACCAACTATGCCATAAAATGCAGCAACCACCAGAAACCCATCGTAGGTTTTTCCTATGAGTTCACCCAGCCAGAGGGCAATGGCAATATTCAGGCTTACGAGAAACAGGGTTATTGCCAGTATAAAGAATAAGCGGGCGAGCAATGTAGAAAGTATATCCGATGTTTTATTGATGGATTTTAACTTTACCAATTCCATGCTGGTTTTGCCATAGTCTTTGAATTTTTCCAATAAAGGCTCGATCAGTTCTGTATTGTATTCCATAATTAAGTATTTTATAAATAACCGGGTTATAAAATAGCCCGGCTATTTATAATTTGTTTCAAAATAATTAATAGGATCAAAACAGTACCTGTGAAAAAGATGGCGGAACTGACAATGATGCTAAAATCTATTGACTGCTTTGTTTTACCCTGATAATCTTTCATGATTTAGGTTTTTGGTATACCTAGGCCAGTTAGAATAGCAGCTGGCAATTAAATTATTCTAATAGAAGATCAATCGATCTCAAATTTTTCAGCTTTTGCAATGCCATCTCCCATGTACACATTGGCTTTATGCTTGATCATATCCATTTCGATCTTAACCCCATCCAGAAAGTCCTGGAATTTCTCTTTCAGTGAATCGGTCAGATCATCACCTTTGGCAAGGATCTTTTTCCTGGTTTCACTTCCTTTATCGGGGGCCAAAAGGATGCCTAATGCGCCACCTACTGCAGCGCCGAGTAGTAAGGCACCTATCATTTTTACGTTGTCGTTAGATTGAGTCATGATATTTTATTTTAGAACTATTTTACGTTTTTAACGGTAAGATTTTTGAAAGCTTTACCTAATTCATCCATATCATGGTTGAATTCTTCTTTAAATTTTGTCCAGTTGTCTTTGCCATCTTCTTTGTAATCATCCATTTTCTTCTTCATATCTGTATTCTTCTTTTCCAGTTCAGCAATTTTGATCTTATAATCAGCCTTGGCTGTTGCTTTCTGGTCAGCGATACGTTGATTGAATTCTGCGATACTTTTATTGTTCGCTTCAATTTTTTCTTCGTTCTCCTTTTTAAAACTGGCAACATCTGCGAGATAGGCTTTATTGGCGCTGTCTAATTCATTATTTGCCTTTACTACATTGTTTTCTGCTTTTTCCACTTTTTCGGCGGGTGTGCTGCAGCTTGTGAAAATGGTACCTGAAATCAAGAGACAGGCTGAAAAAGCGATAATAATTTTTTTCATGTTAATGAGTTGAGTAATTGATGATTGTGGATAGTGAGAATTTAGTTTTCAGAACGGGAGTTATCCAGTTCTTTTGTTTTGTAAAGTTCCATACTGTACGTTGGATCATTGTTATATAAGGAGATGAATCAGTTGCATCATTCACATATTACGCAAACAGGACCTGATTTTCTTCCATTGAAATGGGTTCCGAAAGGAGTTGCACCACTGGTGTATTCAAAATTGTTTTTTCAAACGCTAATCGGGCCATCAGGTAGCTAAGTGTTGATTCGGCCCCCTGGTTGAGATTCACATAATTCTCTTCCAGGCCATCATAGCAGCCACCTGTGCAGGGATTATAGATCACCTGATGGAGGTTGTTATCTCCGAGGAACCAGTTAAAAGCATATTTCAACTTCTCGGAATAGTATTCTGCCGGATAGGCATTATGGAATTTGCGCAAAGCCAGAATGGTATAAGCCACATCAATAGGCTGTTCTCCCCCGATAGCAGGGTTAACGGATTCATTTTCTCTATATAGCCATCCTTTATTGGAGATCACTTTAATGCTGTTGTCTTGAAATGTTTTTGACAGTAAGAAGTCAAAAGTTTTTTTTGCGATCTCTTTGTACAATGGTTCTTCTGTTGCCAGCCAGGCGCATAGCATGGCTTCTGGCAGAATGCTGTTTGCGTAAGTAAGGTAACTTTCGAACCACTGCCATTTATCGGTGCTTTCATGACGGTACATCTGTACCAACCTGTTTGCCAGTTTCCGGATCATGTAAATATTCAGGGTGGAATGAGTTGCCGTATGATTATAATAAAGCCCTTTGATCACAAAAGCCATGGCACGTGTTGAATGCATTTCATTTACATTGTACAAGGCACTTAGCATGATAGAATCTGCTGTTTCTGCAAACGCTTCCGGAAGCAGGTGACCTATCGACACCAGGTATCCCAAAGCCCAGATAGCTCTTCCGTTTGAATCTTCCAGATTAGTTTCCAGATTCTGTGAAGTGAATTCTTTAGCCTCGTTTACGTAATTAAGGAAATTCCCTCCTGGTTGACGACAAAAATCAATGAAATTTAAATAGGTCGCCATATAGTAGAGATCATCTTTGTCGGCGGTTAATTCAAAATGCTGACAAATGGCTACCAGTGCTCTTGCATTATCATCTAATGTATAGCCGGAATGAATATCGGGTTGGTTCAGTTTTGAGAACTGGATCATGCCAAAATCTGTTGTCATCTTTTTCAGATGGTCAAGATTTAAAGGTGGAAGCGTATATTCAAGTATTGCTTCGCCGGTCACTTTCTCAAAAAGTTTTGCATGTGCGATAGCAGAATTTTCCCAGGCGGTAGAAGCCATACTGTGCAACCCATTTGAACTGATGTTTTTTCTTCTCTCATCATCGGTTAATAAACTGATCACTGCTTTTGTTACCTGTACTACATTCTCAAAATCAACAATGATACCGCAATCATTCTGCAACACTTCTCTTGCATGCGGAATAGGGGTTGAGATCACAGGGCATCCACAACTGATAGCATATGAAAATGTACCGCTCACAGCCTGATTGGGATCTTTTGAAGTGAACAGATAAATATCAGTAAGTTGCAGGTATTCAAGCAGTTCCTGTAAGGGTAGGAATTGGTTAATGAAGAGTACATGCTGTTGCATTTCCAATTCGATCACTTTCACTTCCAGCATCTCTCTGTATTTTTCTCCTTCCTCTTTTATTACGGAGGGATGTGTTTTACCAATGATCAGGAATAAAACATCGGGATCTGCTTTCACAATTTCCGGTAATGCATTCAGCGTTGTTTCAATGTTTTTTCCTGAGCTGAGTAAGCCAAAAGTTGAGAGGATCTTCTTGCCTGATAAATCATATTTTGCTTTCAGTAACTCTTTATCAGTATGTTTTACCAGGTGTGTGCCATGTGCAATCACCTGTATCTTATCGGTTTTAATATCATAATCCGTTACCAGTATGCCTTCAGAAATATGAGTCATTACAATAACAGATTGTGAAGCATCTGCTATCCGCTGCACACGACACCTTAATGTTTCCCCGGGATGGGGTAGTACAGTATGAAAAACGGTTACGATCGGTTTTTGTAAGGATTCCAGGAATTCTCCGAATGCATCTGCATTCTTGCCATATAATCCGAATTCATGTTGTATCAGAACGATACTGATATCCGGATCTGCATTGATATTATCAGCCAGTGTTTCAAATTCTTCTATATGATCGGTGTTAAGAAGATATTTGATATGCTCACTATATTCATGTTTTTGTGTATCAGATTCTAATGGGCATATCCTGATGGTAAATGATTCATGGAATTTATTATTCAGGGCCACAATCAGATCCTGCGAGTAGGTAGCTATACCACATTCCCGTGGGGGATAGGAACTGATCAGTAGAATTTCAGATTGCTTATTTGATCTTCTCCTGTTGAGGGTTATGTTTTTTTTTATAGTAGATTCAACTTCGGCTAGTTCCAAAACTGATCGGTCATATTCGTTAAACAGGTTTTTCATTGTGTGTCGGATTAAGCATTAATTCATTTAATAAATCAGGCAGATTCACAGAGGCACTGGCAATCCTTTCATCTGCTGCACCATAATAGATATATAAAGTGTCGTCAAACACACAAGAACCTGTTGGGAAGCATACATTGTTTACTTCACCTTTCAATTCCCAGCTAAACTCCGGTTTAAAAAGCGGGTAGGGCAGCCTGGCAATTTCTATTTGTGGATCTTCAAGATCCAGTAATACAGCACAGGCCGAATAGATATACCCTTTTACCGAATCGTGAACACCATGATAGATCAATAACCACCCTTTTTCGGTTTCTATAGGAGGACAACCACCTCCGATATAACTCGCCTCATGTTCATATTTTGGGGCCAAGACGATATTCTCATGAAAATGAAGAAAATAATTATTCCAGAATGTTG
>CANGOX010000188.1 GCA_947455605.1 Chitinophagaceae bacterium | reverse complement strand
TAAGTTATCTCTAATCTTTGAATCCTGATTGAATTCATCAATAGAATTACTCAATGCATCTGAATATTGAAAAAGTGTGTTCTTGATTTTTGCAAATGATTCGCTGTTTATTTTAAAAGGACCATTTAATGTCTGATCAATCTGGTTGATGAAGGGAGTAGCAGCTGCTATAATCGCTAATGCCTCTGAATTCACAATGGAATGAATTCCTAAAGTTGTATCTCCCTTTAGTAAACCTTTGTGATTGGATTTTAATTCATTGAATGTATTGATTACGTTCACCTGAGTATTATCAGCATCGTTAAAATATCGATCATAATCCCCTAACTTCTGAATCAATACCAGTTGATGGGCTATGATCTCTACATAACGGGTGTTATCCATTTTCCGGTGGAGCGTATAATGATTATAAAAAAGATTACCCGTCAATAACAGAAATATGATAACAAATATGGTAAAATATTTGTGCTGGAATATTTTATACAATAGTGTCATTGTAGTAGATTTTCAAATGCTTTCTATAATAAAGTTAACCTGATTTTTTTGCAAAGGCTTGATCCTCTGCCCGTATTAGTACTTTATATACCTAGAATATCTACTACATAAAAATGACCAGACATAATATCCATTACAAGGATTCAGTCTGGTCATAAATCAATTAGATGTCAATCTTCTATCTCCCGCCCGGCGGGCAATACATTCTCAAATAATCTGTATACAATTGCGATA
Organism: Chitinophagaceae bacterium; assembly: GCA_947455605.1. Taxonomy (GTDB): domain Bacteria; phylum Bacteroidota; class Bacteroidia; order Chitinophagales; family Chitinophagaceae; genus Sediminibacterium. The sequence continues at coordinate 3,772 of CANGOX010000188.1, read as the reverse complement.
AATGTTGCGAGGTTCCTTTGCCTTCAGAAATACTATGCGTTCTATTGGGGTAAGTCATTAATTGAAATTGTTTCCCTTCCGCAATTAATACGTTGATCAATTGTTCCGCACTATTAAAGTGTACATTATCATCACCGGTTCCATGGATGTATAATAAATGTCCTTTCAGGTTTTTTGCATAAGTGATAGGTGAACCTTTTACAAAATCTTCCCTGTTCTCCTGTGGAAGGCCCATGTAACGTTCCTGATAAATATTATCGTAATTCAACTGGTTACCTACGGCTGCTATGGCAATACCTGTTTTGTAAATTTCAGGATATTGGAACATTAATCCGAGTGTGGCAGAACCGCCGCCACTCCATCCCCATACGGCAATGCGTGAGGTATCTACAAATGACCATTTCATCACTTCTTTGGTAGCCAATGCCTGGTCGCGGATATTAACTAAACCAATTTTCCGATAAATAGATTTACGCCATTCTCTTCCTTTAGGTACCGGAGTACCGCGGTTGTCCATAGTAATGTAGATATACCCATCATTGGCCATATTACCATTGTATAAACGATTGCTGGCTGTTCCGTAGCGGTCAACGGCGTTTTGTCCCCAGGGTTCTGTGTAAACAAAGAATACAACCGGATATTTTTTATTGGGATCAAAATTAGTTGGCTTGGCCATCCAGCCATCCATCTGCACACCTTCGGAAGTAGTTACTTTAAAAAAGCTCACATTTGATTTTGTGGAATCTGCTTTGGAAACTGCATTGTATACTTTATGTCCATCCAAAGCATCGTGACTTGGCAATGCCACCCATTCTCTCGAAGGTTGCGTATAATAATTAGAGAAAGCATGTTGGGCAAAAGTACCTGTTGGGGAAACAGAATAGTTGTGTGTGCCGTTTTGATTTAAGGGCGATAATCTTTCTGCATCCGCAGTTCCATCCAGTTTTGCACGATATAAATATTTCTGTGTGGCATTATCGGGTGATGCGTAAAAATACACATAGCCGCTTTTTTCATCAAGTGCACAGATCTCCATTACATCATATTTTCCTTTGGTGATCAGGGTTTCCTGTTTACCATCACGGCTTACCCGATATAAATGTCTCCATCCGTCCTTCTCACTGGGCCATACAAATTCTTTACCACCATTCAACCAATCCCATCCGCCATATTGATAGGAAGTACTCCATAAGGGAAGGATATCGATCCAGGCATCATCTCTTTCATGATACACCGTATTGGATTTACCTGTAACCGCATCGCATAATAAAAGGTCACTTTCATTCTGTTTTCTGTTCAATCGCTGTACGATCAATTCAGCACTATTGGCCGCCCACTCCATTCTGGGAGCATAGGATTGTAAAACCGGATCTGTTGTAATACCCATCCAGTTTGTTTTAGCAGTACCAATATCCACTACCCCTATCCTGAAAGCAGAAGGTGCTTCTCCTGCAACCGGATACTCAACTGGTACTGTAAAAGGATATAAGGAATCTGTATTATTCAACATCAGATAAGTTTTCACTTCTCCTACTTTGATCTGCCAGTAAGCTATCTTTTTACTATCCGGGCTCCATCGGAAACCATCACGGCAAAAAAATTCCTCTTCATAGGCCCAATCGAATGTGCCATTGATGAGTTTGCGGTTACCGCCGGTTGTTAAGGCATTTGCCTTACCGGAAGAAAGGTCTTCTACATACAGATTATAATCACTCACATAGGCTACTTTCTTGCCATCCGGAGAAAATTTCGCAAACATCAGCGTAGAAGCAGGTCTTGATTTTCCGATCTGTTTGAGGCTATTATCTGAAAGATCCAGCAACCAATAATCGCCCCGGGTATCATATCGCCATACGGTTTTTGAATTGGTATAGATCAGTAGTTTCTTATTATCTCCTGAAAAGAAAAAATTACGGATACTTAGTGGTGCGTTGGAAGCTTTAGGTGTGAGCTGTGCCTTAGTAACAACCACGGATTTGGTGAGTAACGGCAAAGCATATTGAACGATCTCACCCGCTTCAGCAACAAAATAGCCGTTCCCTTCTTTTGTCCATTTTACTCCTTGTGGCGGCTGTGCATTTACCGAGAAAAAAAAGGCGACTAATAGCGTGGCAGTAAATACTATATATTTTTTCATACCCTTGGTTTTGGGTATTGAAAATACTGCAATAAATGGGGAAATCCATTCAAAAATGATGGAAGAGAGAAATTGAACAGAAGAACAGATGATCAGGGAACAAGGAACAGATGAAGTAAGGATTCGTATCCTTCAACATTCAACTGTTCCTTGTTCATCTGTTCTATTATTTAAATAAGCGCGTCCTGCAAAGAAGAAGTCCTTATCGACCCTTTCCTGTCATTGTATTTCTTGGCTGCATCAATAAAGCTTACAAACAAAGGGGCCGGGTTTTCCACCGAGCTCTTTAATTCGGGGTGATATTGAACACCGATGAAGAATGGGTGCGAAGGTATTTCCATGATCTCTACCAATCCGGTTTCCGGGTTTCTACCACTGGCGAGCATGCCATTTGATTCAAATTGCTCCAGATATTCGTCATTGAATTCATAACGGTGACGATGCCTTTCAGTAATCATCGTTTCGCCGTAGATCTTATGTGCCAGGCTTCCTTCTTTGATCTCACATGGATAAGCCCCCAAACGCATGGTTCCACCCATCATCTTGATCTTTTTCTGCTCTTCCATCATATTGATCACCGCATGAGAAGTGGTTTGATCCATTTCTGTAGAGTGTGCATCCTTCAATCCTAAAATATTCCTTGCATATTCGATCACGGCCATTTGCATGCCTAAACAGATCCCAAAGAAAGGCAACCCTCTTTCCCTTGCATATTTTACGGCAACGATCTTGCCTTCAATACCGCGGGGCCCAAAACCCGGGGCTACCAGCAAGCCGTCCAGTCCGTCTAATTTTTCTGAAACATTTTCATCGGTAATGAATTCACTATGCACATTCACCACCTGTACTTTCACCTCATTCATCGCACCTGCATGTACAAAACTTTCCAGAATAGATTTATAGGCATCCTGCAGTTCAATGTATTTACCGATCAATCCGATGGTTACTTTACTGCGCGGGTATTTGAGTTTATCGAGGAAAGCTTTCCATTTATCGAGCACGGGCTCGCCATAATTCTGTATCTGTAATTTCTTCAGACAGATCAGGTCAAGTTTTTCGCGCATCATCAGCAAGGGCACTTCATAGATGGTTGACGCATCCATGGCCTCTATCACCGCTTCCTGTTTTACATTGCAGAACAAGGCGATCTTTCTTTTGATATCGTTATTCAGCGGTTCTTCCGTTCGGCAAACAATGATATCCGGATGAACTCCGTTCTCGCTCAGCATTTTCACACTGTGTTGGGTAGGTTTTGTTTTTAACTCTTTCGCAGCTTTCAGATAAGGGATCAGCGTAAGGTGCACTACCATCACATCTTCTTCGGGCAGTTCCCATTGCAATTGACGAACCGCTTCCACAAAAGGCAGGCTCTCAATATCACCAACGGTTCCGCCGATCTCGGTAAGGATGATATCAAATTTATCATCATCCCCCAATAACAACATTCTTCGCTTGATCTCATCAGTAATATGCGGAACAACCTGAACCGTTTTTCCTAAAAAATCTCCTGCTCTTTCTTTATTGATCACCGTCTGATAAATTCGTCCGGTAGTTACGTTATTGGCCTGTGAGGTGTAGATACTTAAAAATCTTTCGTAGTGGCCAAGGTCAAGATCGGTCTCTGCCCCATCTTCT
>CANGOX010000187.1 GCA_947455605.1 Chitinophagaceae bacterium | reverse complement strand
GGTTAATACGATGGTAAAACTCACTTCATTGCCGTTAATGGCTATATCCTTTACCATATTCAGGGTTACCAGGTCTTTGCCCAGATCGGGCTCCTGCACATTGCTCAGCGCCTTCAGTATGTCTGCTTCTGTCATCACGAAAGTTTTTGTTAAAAAAGAATTGAGGGTGTAAAGTTAACCCCTGGCATCTTTACTTTGTTGGAATTTCAGGCACCAAACGGAATGTGTGATGTTTTTTGTGTAAAGGCTTGTATTTTTGAACCGAATGAAGCTACCGATACGATACATTTTATTACTGACAGTATTGCTTTCCGCAGGAAAAAGCTTTTCCCAAACAAGCCCCTACCGCGATTCAGTGGTACAATTGTATGGCGTGGTAATGACGGCCGACAGCCTGCAGGGTATCCCTTCCTGTAGTGTAATTGTTGAAGGTAAGGGCCGCGGTACCATAACCAGCTACGACGGGGTTTTCTCTATTGTAGTTTTAAAAGGTGATAAGATCACTTTTTCCAGTATCGGCTTTAAGAACCGCAGTATACAGATCCCGTTAGACCTTCCTGAGAACCAATACAGTGTGATCCAGTTACTGGTGAGCGATACCGCCTATTTACCAGCCACTATCCTCAAACCCAGGCCTACCCGGGAGCAATTTGAGCGTGATTTTGTGAATAATAAGGTATCAGACGACCTGTATGAAACCGCCCGCAAGAACCTGAACGAGGCCCAACGCCGTGTGCTGATTGCCAGCCTTCCCGCCGATGGCAGGGAAGCGGTTAATTACCAGCTTCGCCAGCAGGCTAGCAAAGCTTATTATGCCGGCCAATTACCTCCTATGAACATTCTGAATCCTGCTGCCTGGGCAGATTTTATCCAGGCCTGGAAACGGGGTGATTTTAAAAAGAAGAACTAGTCTCTGCGCAAACTCCCCTTCTCCCTGCCTCCGCGGTGACTACATTTCCTTACAATAGCAGTATGTCTTGATGTGAATCAATTTCACCGCAGAGAACAGGAGAACACAGAGAAAACCGGAGAGGGATTTCCTGACGATAATCATATTAAATAAATGGGTGTTTGCTCGCTAAGATTTTACCTTTGTTACAGACAAACTAAAACTAACGATCATGGCACTCGAAAACATTACGGTAATAGGCGCAGGAACCATGGGTAACGGTATTGCCCATGTATTTGCCCAGAATGGATTTAGTGTAATATTGGTGGACGTAAACTCCGGACAACTCGAAAGAGCACTCCAGACCATCAGTAAGAACCTCGACAGGCAGATAGCCAAAGGAACGCTTACAGAGGAAGAAAAGAAAAAGACACTTGGCCATCTTACCATTCAATCAAATATCGCCATCGGGGTATCGCAGGCCGATCTGGTAATTGAAGCCGCAACGGAAGACACAGAATTAAAGCAGGATATTTTCAGACAGATCGATGGATCAGCTCCAAAAGCTGCCATACTCGCCACCAATACATCTTCTATCTCCATCACAAAAATTGCAGCGGTTACCAACCGGCCCAAACAGGTGATCGGGATGCATTTTATGAATCCGGTTCCTGTAATGAAACTGGTGGAAGTGATCAATGGATATGCCACTTCAAAAGAAGTGACCGATTCGATCGTTGCCCTGAGCAAGCAGCTGGGTAAAGTTCCCTGTGTGGTAAATGATTATCCCGGCTTTATAGCCAACCGTATATTAATGCCCATGATCAATGAAGCCATCTATAGTTTATACGAGGGTGTTGCCGATGTTGAAGCCATTGATACGGTGATGAAACTGGGTATGGCACATCCCATGGGCCCTTTGCAGCTGGCTGATTTTATCGGTCTGGATGTTTGCCTGAGTATCCTGCATGTTTTGCATGATGGATTTGGCAACCCTAAATATGCCCCCTGCCCTTTATTGGTGAACATGGTTACCGCCGGTAAGCTCGGAGCAAAAAATGGTGAAGGATTTTACCGGTACACTCCCGGAAGTAAAGAATTAGTGGTAAGTTCACAATTCACCAGATAACTCCTGGCGTTGCTTCGCGCCTTTGCATTTTTGCTTTTAAGATGGCTTTACCGCAAAGACGCAATGTGACAAGGTTTCGCGAGGGGGTAAATATTCATCAGCTTATGTTTTTTATCCTCTCCAAAGTATTGTTCTTTCTGCTCGTACCTTTTTGGTGGATCGTGATCTTATGGGTGTGGCGTTTATTGAGTAAATCTGCGCAGGCAAAAAAACGCTTAGGGATCCTGATCATCATTATTGCGATCATATTTACCAACCCTTTATTATACCGTACACTGGTAATGAAATGGCAGGCAGACCCTGTAACCCTTGCAAAAGGTAAAACCTATGAAGCCGGAATTGTGCTGGGTGGCTTATCCGGCTACGATAAAAACGAACGCGGTTATTTTGGCAGCAATGCCGACAGGTTTATACAAACCGCCAATCTCTATCACCAGGGCATTATCAAAAAAATCATTATCAGCAGCGGATCCGGTAAACTTGATCAGAAAGATCCTGCCGAATCCTTTTTTCTAAGAACACAGTTCCTGGCAAATGGGGTGCCCGACTCTGCTATTCTGATCGAAAGCCGGTCTAAGAATACCTATGAAAATGCGATCTTCTCCAAAGAGATCACAGACTCTTTGCATCTCTCGCCTCCTTTTGTACTCATCACTTCTGCCTTCCATATGAAGCGATCGGTAAGTGTTTTCAAGAAAGCCGGATTTGATTGTATTGCTTATCCCTGCGATTATAAAGTAGTGCCCTTACGCTTTGCACTGGAAGATGCATTGCTGCCCAATATCTCCTTGCTGAATGAATGGTCTATGCTGATCAAAGAAGTGGTGGGATTGAATGTATATAAACTAACCGGCAAAGCTTAACTCTGCGGCTTCCTCTGCCCCTCATGTTTTCTGGAGTGAAAAGCGTTCAATGAATCGGGATGTCCGTTATTGGGGATTCGTTTTCACCGCAGAGATTATGAGTACGGGGAGTTTACGCAGAGAATTATTTTACAGCCATCACTTCTACAGAGCGGATATCATTCAGGCGGTGCAAAGCTTCATCCAGTCTTGATTTAGGAATACCCACCCGCAACAGACAAAACAACTGGTTCTCCTGCCCTACCACACTGCAACCACATTGCTTTACGATCATCATCACATCATTCATCTGGGTATAATCAAAATGAAGTTCATACATTACCTCAATCGGTTTCTGTATTACCGGCACCAGCTGCAAAGCCATGGCAGTAGCGGACTTATACGCTTGTATCAATCCGGGCACACCCAATAAAGTGCCGCCAAAATAACGTACTACGATCACTGATATATTAGTGAGTTCCTTACTGTCTATCTGACCAAGTATAGGCCTGCCTGCCGTTCCGGAAGGTTCGCCATCGTCGCTTACACGGAAAATATTGCCATCCCAACCCAACCGATAAGCAAAACAATGATGCACAGCTTTGGGATGTTCTTTCTTTAAGGATTGCAGGTATTGTTTACAATCCTCCAGAGTTTGTACGGGATAGGCATACGCAATAAACTTACTGCCGCGGTCTTTGAACTCGGCAAATGAAGGTTTTTCTATGGTTTGATAATATTCCGCGTCGCTCATAAACTGTCGCCAAATGCAATGAGATAAATAGCGATCAGGGATAATACAATGCCTCCCCAGTTGATCTTCGACAATTTTTCTTTAAAGAGTATCCATGCCACCAGTGAACTGAACAATACAATGCCCATATTGTTCACCGGAATACTGGCACTGCTTTGCCAGGGACTGCTTTTTAAAAACCTTACCAGGAACCAGATAGAGAAATAGTTAGGGATCCCGATCAATATGCCTGCCACCAGATTTCTAACAGCAAATTTCTGCCGTCCGGTAACATATTGAATGATCAGTGCCAACGAACCGATCACAGCAGCAGATAAAAAACCACTGATGAGATAGGCATTCTTATTGTCTTCCGTTACATAGGTCTTCTGTACATGGTTGATCAGTGCATCCAGCAACCCACTTCCTATGAATAAAAGAAAGGGCAAAGCATATTCCCATTTTTTATGCAACACATTTTTTGCAGCATGCTGTTCTTTGGATTGATAGCAGGTAAGCACTACTGCTACCAATGCAAGTAACACGCCCGTCAGTTTCCAACCCTGTACTGATTCGCCATATAAATAGACCGACAGTACTACCGGTATGATCAAGGATAATTTATTGGCCACCGAGGTAACCGCCACGCCGATCTTCTGCGCCGTAATACCCACAATATTAAAAATGGAAACAAACAATACCCCCATTACACAGGCCCATTTGAACCAGGGTGTTTGCATTACTTCTGCATTTACCGGGAAGGAACCATTCACAAAAGAACCGGTGATCACACAGGTCAGATAATTGAATACAATGGCCTGGAATACATTCACATTGTACTTCTCACACATTTTAAATGCAAGCGTAAGATAACTGGTGAAAATAATGGAACCTGCGAGATAGAACATATTTTAGTTTGGAGTTTGGAGTTTGGGGTTT
>CANGOX010000186.1 GCA_947455605.1 Chitinophagaceae bacterium | reverse complement strand
ATGACCAATCATATCAGACTGCCATTTCCCTGTATGGGCATCAAAAACCTGAATATAATTAGCAAAACCATGTGCTGTAACCAGCCATTTCCCGTCGTTACTGAATTTTATATCCGAAGTCCATCTTGCCCCTTCATTTGAACCCCAGACGGTTAATGGCGGAATTCCTTTTTGATTCGTAGATAAAGTATGTAATGGAACAAAAGTTAGATGTCCCTGAACAGAAAGTATCTGCCAGATTTTGGCTGTAAAATCCCTCGTAATGGTTACAAAGGTTTTACCATCGGGGCTGAACCTGGCAGTAGAAAGAAATTCTTCTGAAATTTTTTCTTTCGCCAATAATTTACCATCAATTGCCTGGAATAATAAAAGCGAATCCCTATTTACATGTAGGATCCATTTATCATCCGGACTGAATGCAGCATTGTAATACAACCAGTGCATAGATACCTCCCCACTGATCCCGTGTAAAGTTCCCATTTCATTGCCCCAAATTTTGATCAATGCACCCGTTTTTGCATTCCAAAGAGCGAGGGCTCCATCGTTGGCATAGGTAAGAATTCTGGAATCATTGTGAGAGAAACTAACAGATATAATTTCATCAGTGTGCCCCTTTAGATCATATAAAAGTTTTCCTGAAGCCAGATCCCATATTTTGGCGGTATGATCAACAGAGGCCGTTGCAACCCGGGTACCGTCGTGGCTGTATACGGCGTCGTTCACTAAATTGGTATGGCCAATGGGCAATACCAGTTTGGGTTGTTGAGAATACAATGCAGAAGCCAACAATAATAATATGGGTATCAACAACCGTTTCTGCATGTAAATATCAATTAATCAACTTTTCAGTCAGCTCTTTATTTGTTTTAAGTCCTTTATTCTAATAGCCTATTATCTTATCAGTACTATTTATTATTGTTCTTAAGATGAGTAACCACTTCATCCACCACTTTTTTGGCAAGCGCGCTTTTTTTATTAGCATCGCCAGGGGTTGTAAATTGTTTTATTACGGTTTGTCCCTGAATCAAAGAAGCTTTCACGATTATATTATTTCCCTTTGTTTCATAGACCCCCTTAACAGAAAAAGCTTCCGGAGAAGAATTGTCTGATACAAATACAAAAGGGCACTCATTAACTTTTGCAGACTCTTCATTGAATGCTCTATCCAGTTCGTTAGTAAACAATAAAGGATCAAGGAATGAGCCATCACTTACATAGAAATTAGCATGTGCCATTACCTTTTTTTTACTGATCAGTTTAATACCATCCAAAACGGCCTTGTCAACCATACCCACTGTATATGCCCCTTTTCCTAATATCTCTGGATTCTGATTGATCTGCTTATTCTGAACTGCCAGATCGGCCACAAAGGACTTAGCAGAATTGAACCATTTACTTACATCGATGAATTTATTTTGACTAAGTGCATCCTGATTCTTAATGCCAGATAATAAACTATAGGTTAAAACACCCTGCTGATACTCTTCCAATTCTGAAGCCTGTTGCGATGAAGATGATGCCGCTAGTATGAATGTGCCAGTATTATCCTTTAATTGTTCAATAGCTTTTGACTGGTCGGCAGGAACATCTCCCCTTTTGCTAACTAATGCCTGAAGATTCTGAAGCCCTTGCCCACTATGACAGGCATCCATGATCAATACCTGTTTCTGTGCTTTAATACTCCGCATCCAAAATTCTAACTCCTGTGTGCTGATGGCATTTTGCTTTTCATTGCCATGCATATCAAAAGAGGCATTATCTGCTGTAAGTAGATAATAATTGTTCTGATCCTTATTAACATCATCAACCAAAGAAGTGCCATGCCCGGCAAAAAAGATCACTAAAATATCGTCAGGACCTGCTGTTTGGGCAATACTGATTAATTTATTCTGGATCGCTGTTTTGGCAGGCCAATCAGCTGATGCCCGGTTATTTGAAGAGAATACCATTGTTTTTACATGGTCCTTACCATCAGTGTTTAACAGGTTGCGTGCAGAGGCAGACAGCGTCGATGCAAACTTAATTGCATCAGAAGATGCAAAATTCAACTTCATGTTTGAACTACCATATTCATTAACACCTATGGCTATCAGGTAAAGGTTGGGCAGTATGTTGCGTTTGGGCGCAGGAGCTACTACAATCCCTTCTCCCTCTCCTCCTCTTGAAGTTACGGCACCATCTGATGTAGTAGCTATTACCAATAGCTGGTTCTTGTCATTGGAACTTAAAAAGGGTTCTATTTCTGACTGATTTACAGTCAAATGATATCCATCATTTGCTTTAGTAAGCTGCGATTTTGTGTAAACCCTCAACAATTTATCATTTATCTTGAGTGATAGTTTACCTAAACCGCCCGAGCGTGGTACAATGGTAAATTTGTATACCCCGTTTTGCAGGCCATTCTGGTATACCAGCGGTGTATAATTACAAAGTGTAGGGATTTCACTGATCTGCTTCGCTCTGATCGGGTTCTTATTGATCCCCATCACTTTACTTACCAGATCGGGTTCCCATCCCAGATTCTCAAACTGTTCCAGTTGTATATCTTCTGAACCACAGGTAACATAAAGCAGATTTCTGGCAGATGGTGTCCCATCCCATCGTTCATATTTGTCCAGTACCAGAAAATCGTTATCATCAACCGGAACAAATGAATATAATAATTCCCCGTTTGATGCATCCCATCTTTTAACAAATAAGTCTCTGGAAGTGGTAAGTATAGTCTTATTATCCGGACTGAATATAGCTTCTGTTACATCACTAGTATGCCCGGTAAGAATATATTTGACAACTCCTGTCTTAACATCCCATACCCTTGCAGTATTATCAGTTAAAGCGAAAACAAGTTTTTGATTATCAGAACTGAAATTCACATCATATGCTACGAAGTCAGAAGGAACATCTTTACATTCTGAAACCATATTCAGCGAAACAGCATCAAAAATCCGAACGATGTTGTTAAAAGATATACAAACCAGAAATCTTCCGTCGGGGCTAAATTTCACTCTCGCTACACTGTCAAATAAAGGTGTTGGTATAGTATTCAACAATTGCCCAGTCCATGCATCCCATAATTCAATACCTATTTTCGCGCCAGGTTTTTGTACATTATCAGTTACAATTATTCTTCTGTCCGGACTAAATTCGGCTACATGGCCACGCTTTAGCTTCCAATTTAAATCCCAAGAAACTGTATTCAAACATGTCATCTCACCTTTTATGGAAATAATAAAAAAGGCATGTTCATCCCTACTGAAAAAAGCAGTTTTAACTGGCGAATTTCTTTTCAATCCCTTTATAAAACCCCATTTTTTTTCAGACGGATCGAATTTATAGACTTGCACAGAGGAATCTTTGGAAACCATAATGATCTTAGAACCATCGGAATTGAATGTAGCGATTTCTTTATTTTTATTACTTGCACCCCTAATTGTATAAAGGGTTTTACCAGATAAAACATCCCAAATAATGACATACCCTTTATTATGTGCAGTAATAACGGATTTGCCATCAGGACTAAATTCTGCGTTGTTAATAATGGTGCCGCTACTTAAGACCCAAATCAGCCTACCTGTAAATGCATCCCAGATCCTTGCTTTACCATCACTATTATGTGTAACTATCCTGCTACTATCCCTGCTAAAGCTTAAATTTTCACTTAAATTAATTCGTGCTTCAAGAGCCAATTTTACCTTCGAGTCATCTATACCCAAAACTACTGCTGAGGTAGCATAATCTTTTGTAATAACTACCAGACTAGTTCTTTCTCTGTTAATACTAAAGCCTTTTATAAAAACCCCCGTATTGATAATTTTGACAGGAGTAGTGTCACTGTTAGAAAGATCCCAAAGAACTACATTTTTTAAAAAACCAACCCCTATCATTTTACCATCCTTACTAATCTCGATAGAGCTAACTTGTTCTCTTTTTGTGTTTAATTTTTTAAAACTTACAATTTGACCTGGCCCGCCAGTGGTTCTAATTATATGAAATACTTCAATAATGTAATTCTTGGAAACAGTAATAAAGCCAGTACTATCAGGCAAATAGAATATGCTGGCAATATCTTTCCCCATTATTGGTGGCACATCTGAAGAATGGGATAAGTTCCAGATGCGGTAAGTTCCATCATCATTGAGTGTGATAATATCTTTTCCATCAGAACTAAAATATCCTGAACTCATTTCTGGTACGGGATCTTTCAATACAATTTTTACAGATAATCGGTTTGAGCTCACAGACCAAACCGAAGCAGTTTTGCCATCTTCGGCAATGGTTAATACAAAATTACCGTCTCTGCTAAAAACTACTTGCTCAGAGACTCCGCCTTTAATATGGGCACTATTCAGTAGTATGCCGGTAAATCCATCATATATACAGAGCGTACCGTCTTCATAAACAGCAGCAATCTTACTGCCATCATTGTTGAATTCAGCATGAAGCAAAGCGACATCTTGTTTTTCAATTTTTTTTATCCTTTTATCCTCAACAACATCCCATAATATAGCATACTCGTCGTCTTCCGAAAAACTGAGCACCCTTTGTCCATCAAAACTGAATTTCGCAGTTGTCACCTCACTCT
>CANGOX010000185.1 GCA_947455605.1 Chitinophagaceae bacterium | reverse complement strand
CAACCAGTTTTAGTTTTGAAGACCAGGTGATTGCCTATCAGATTCTTCATAATCAATTACCCATCAGCATTTTTACATTGGATACGGGCAGGCTGTTTCCGGAAACCTATTCTGTATGGACCAGTACCCATGAGCGGTATAAAACGCAGATCAAAGCATACTACCCAGACCATTCCCTTTTGGAACCTTTTATAGCAGAAAATGGTCCTAATTCCTTTTACGAATCTGTTGAGAACAGAAAGAGCTGTTGTTATATCAGAAAAGTAGAACCCCTGAAAAGAGCTTTGTCAGGAAATGCGATCTGGGTAACCGGCCTGCGTGCAGAACACTCACCTGCCAGACAGGATCTGAAGGAACTGGAATGGGATGCAGCTAATGGGATCATTAAATACCATCCTTTGCTGCATTGGACTACCGAACAGACAAGGGAATTTATAGACGCCAACAATATTCCTTACAATCCATTACATGATAAAGGTTTTATCAGTATCGGTTGTGCACCTTGTACCCGCGCTATTAAGGCAGGTGAAGATTTTAGAGCCGGGCGCTGGTGGTGGGAAGAAAGCAGTAAGAAAGAATGTGGGTTACATGAAAAACAAATTAAAGAAACAGACGAAAAAGCATAAATGATGAGTAAATACAGATTAGATCATTTGGATCAGTTGGAGTCGGAAGCCATACACATCATGCGGGAAGTAGCGGGCCAGTTTGAAAAACCGGCCTTGTTATTCAGTGGAGGAAAGGATTCTATTACACTTGTGCATCTAGCATTAAAGGCTTTCAGACCCGGGAAATTCCCATTTCCTTTAGTGCATATAGATACGGGACATAATTTTCAGGAAGCATTGGATTTCAGAGATGCATTGGCAGCAGAGATAGGAGAGAAACTGATCGTTCGTCAGGTGGCGGATACGATCAAATTGCAAAATCTTACAGAACCCAAAGGGAAATTTGCCAGCCGTAATGCATTGCAAACATTCACACTATTGGATACGATCCGGGAATTTAAATTCGATGCCTGTATTGGCGGGGCAAGAAGAGATGAAGAAAAAGCAAGGGCCAAAGAAAGGATCTTTTCTGTAAGAGATGAGTTTGGCCAATGGGACCCCAAACTGCAAAGACCCGAATTGTGGAACACCTACAATGGAAGGATACAGAAAGGTGAGAACGTGCGGGTATTCCCGATCAGTAACTGGACGGAGCTGGATATCTGGAATTATATCAGAAGAGAAAATATAGCCCTGCCATCTATTTATTTTTCACACGAGAGAGAGGTATTGGAGTATGAAGGACAACTGGTAGCACTTTCTGAATTTATACAAAGAGAGGATACCGATAAGATCAGTGTACGCAGGGTTCGGTACAGAACCGTTGGTGATATGACCTGTACGGCAGCCGTAGAATCCACTGCATCGAATATTGATGATATCATCAGTGAGATCATCGCTACTAAAACGAGTGAGCGCGGAGAAACGAGGATCGATGATAAAGTATCAGAAGCAGCCATGGAAGACAGAAAGAAGAGCGGATATTTTTAAAGTGATAAGTAATAAGTTTTAAGTAGTAAGTACTTTAACTCATTACGTTATGAATACCCCTCACGCAATAAATAATACTTTCAACTTAATACATACAAATTATAACATAATGGATATTCTCAGGTTTATTACGGCAGGTAGTGTAGATGACGGGAAAAGTACCCTGATCGGCAGATTGCTGTACGACAGTAAATCGATCATGATCGATCAGCTGGAAGCGATTGAGAAACAAACCAAGAACCGCGAGGAAGGTGATATTGATCTGGCTTTATTGACTGATGGGTTACGTGCGGAAAGGGAACAGGGTATTACGATTGATGTAGCATATAAATATTTCTCAACACCTAAACGTAAGTTCATTATTGCAGATGCACCGGGCCATATCCAGTATACAAGGAATATGGTAACAGGAGCATCCAATTCAGATCTGATCATTATCCTCATTGATGCAAGACATGGTGTGATCGAACAGACACGCCGACATTCAATCATTGCCTCTTTACTGAATATTCCGAATGTGGTGGTAGCGATCAATAAAATGGACCTGGTAGGGTATTCGCAGGATACCTATAACAATATTGTGATCGATTTTTCGAAGGTGGCTGCATCATTGGGTTTAAAAAAAGTGGTCTATATCCCGATCAGTGCACTGGATGGTGATAATATTGTGGATCCCTCCACACATTTGTCATGGTATGATGGCCCCTCATTACTGGATCTGCTGGAAACAGTAGAAGTAGAACAATATTCTAATCTTACCAAAGCAAGATTTCCTGTTCAATATGTAATTCGTCCGCAAACAGAAGTACTGCATGACTATCGTGGTTATGCCGGAAAACTGGTTAGCGGTATCTACCGCAAAGGAGACCAGATCACCGTGCTGCCTTCGGGTTTGCAAAGCAGGATCAGTGCCATTGAGATCGGTGGCAAAGAAGTAGAAGAAGCTTTTGCACCCCAGAGTATTGTATTGCATTTGGAAGATGATATTGATATCAGCCGTGGTGATGTAATTGTTGCATCTGCTGATCAACCCAAAGTTTCGCAGGAGCTGGAAGTATTGTTATGCTGGATGGGGAATAAACCTTTGGCAGAAGGTAATCGCTATTTATTACAGATCAACAGCCGCCTGGTGAAGAGCATTGTAAAAGAGATCCAATACAAACTGGATGTGAATTCACTTGAAAAGCAGTTTGAACCGGGCACGATCGCTTTGAATGATATTGTTAAGGCTACAATTAAAACAGCATCACCTATTCCCTATGATGCCTATGCAGAACTGCGTGTAAACGGAGGAGCCATATTGATCGATGAAACCAGTAATGTAACCGTAGGTGCCTGCATGATCCAATAATCTATTTATGAACACAATCAAACCACAAGGCAAAGTGATACTGGCAGGCGCAGGTCCGGGAGACCCTGACCTGATCAGCGTGAAAGCCGCTAATTACCTGCAGCAGGCGGATGTTGTGCTTACTGACAGGCTGGTTAGCAAAGAGATCATTGCCCGTTATGTAAAGCCATCTGCTTCTGTGATTGAAGTAGGTAAGCAATGCAGGCGGGGAGTATCCACTCCCCAGGCAACGATCAATGAATTATTGATTCATTATGCGCAACAGGGAAAATTTGTGGTGAGATTGAAAGGGGGAGATATTGCTTTCTACTCAAACGTATTTGATGAGTTGGAAACACTGGTTGCGAATCAGATTCCCTATGAGATCGTTCCGGGTATTACTGCCGCATCGGGTGCCTCTGCATGTGCAGGTATTCCGCTTACGGCAAGAGATCATGCAACAGCTGTTCGGTTTCTTACTTATTACAAATCAACAGTTGTGAAAGATACCTACTGGAAAGAACTTGCCGCAACGGATGATACATTGGTTTTTTATATGTCGTCTGAAACGCTGGACGATCTGGTCAATAAATTAATTGAGAACGGAATAGCAGAAGATATACAGTTAGCTGTGATAGAACAGGCCAGCACACCGTTCCAACAGGTATATGTTTCCAATGTACACAAGTATGCAGATACCTTGAAAGGACAATCTTTTCTTTCTCCTTCATTGGTGATCATTGGAAAAGTAGTAAACCTGCATCAATCATTCAACTGGTTTGCAGGAAGCGATATAAGAGAATATTATTTTCAACCTTTAACTGCACAGGTGGAAACTATGGTTAAAAAAGATACAAACAAACAATATGTTAGCCGAGCATAAACTGAAACAACTGCAGGAGATTCTGAATGGTGCCGCCAAAGAGGAACTGATCTGGATGAACGGATATATTTCCGGTATCATCAATGGAAATGTGCAGGCCAATGATGCAAATCCTGCAGTAGTAGCTGCTATATCAAAAAAGATCACTATTGTTTATGGAACAGAAACCGGCAATTCAAAAAAACTGGCAACCGATCTGACTGCAAAAGCTAAAAAGAAAAATATACCTGTCAAGCTGGCCAGTCTTGATCAATACCGGTTTACAGACCTGACCAAAGAAGAAAACCTGTTTGTAGTGATCAGTACCCAGGGCGATGGTGAACCACCGGTTGCTGCACAGAAGTTCTATGATCATATTCATCGTAATGGATTTCGCCTCGATAATATGAAGTATAGTGTTTTGGCTTTGGGTGATACTTCTTATCCCTTATTCTGTAAAACAGGTGAGGATGTAGATACCCAATTACAGAAACTGGGTGGAAAAAGAATTGTACCGATACAGAAATGCGATGTGGATTATGAAGCAGATGCAGAAATATGGTTTGAGCAAGTGTTGCAACAATTGAATGCAGCAACTGTAGAAATACCAGCTGTTATTACGCCCATTACGCAAACAGGCGTAAAAGTAAATGCTAAGCAAATCTATACAGGAAAACTGATTTCCACTATTAACCTGAATGACCGGGGTTCAGAAAAGGAGACCTATCATATAGAATTGGAAGCAGAAGGGGTCGTATATGAACCGGGGGATTCGATCGGGATCGTGCCAGAGAATCGTACAGATATTGTAGCAGCAATAATCAAAAATGCAGGGTTATCCAATGATCATACTATTCGCTGTAAAGAGACCGAATATAGAT
>CANGOX010000184.1 GCA_947455605.1 Chitinophagaceae bacterium | reverse complement strand
CAATGTGCAGGCAGTTTCTTTTCCATGCATGTCTTTAAAAGTGATGATGGTTACCTCACAATCAAATTTAAATCCGTTCTTTTTTATACCTGTAAATTCTCCTTTAACACTACCACTTTTCTTTTTTGTGGGCGATTGATGCATGATCAGCGTACCGGAAGCTTCAAAAAGCTGTGCCCTTCCGATTGACCTGAATTCTTTTTTTGTATACCCGAACAGCGTTTCCAATGCTTTATTGGATTCAATGATGGTACCACCTAGCGGTGCGATAAAAATACCCAGTATGGAATTATTAATGATGGCGAGGTATTTTTCTTCATTGGCCGTTCTGATCTGTTCTGCAAGCTTGATCTCCTTTCGAATCCTTACCTCGTCTATTACCCGCTCAATCACTGTACCCAACCGAATCAGATTCGATTTCATCAGGTAATCAGCTGCACCGGCCCGCATCATTTTCACGGCCGATTCCTCTCCCAGAGCGCCGGAGATCAGAATAAAGGGAATGTCTTTCCCAGATACTTTCAAAATTTCCAATGCCTTTTCTGCAGAAAAACAGGGCATATGATAATCGGAAATGACCAGGTCCCATTCTGCCATGGCAAGGGCTTCTTCAAAATCCGGCGCATTATCCACTCTTCTCCAGTGAAGCCGGAAATTTTCTTTTTCCAGATGTTGCTTCACCAACAAAGCATCCGATTCCTGCTGTTCGCAAAAAAGGAGTTTCAAATGAATATTTGGCATATTACCTAAACGATATTTCTCAATAGTTATTTGAAGAAAATTTCACTATTAAATGATGTTGCAACTATGTTTCAGGACCGATAGAGCGTTGGTGAAATAAGCAACGTTCACATAATAATTATCTGTATTAGAACCAACAACTTCCCTATCATTCATAGAATAGTTATTTGAAGTAATAGCAAGCTGCTTTAGATATAATTAGCCTCTGAAATAAGGCTAATTCCCTGATTGGCCAGGAAATGTTTCACTTTCGACAATCGTTTTACAGAGATCAAACGGTAATTAACCAGTGAGGCTTCTGTATGATATTGCAGGTCGCCAACTAATTTGATGCCTGCCAGTTCAAATGCATACAAAATGGTTTTGTTCTGGGTAGGGTCTTCTGTAAAAACAACCTGTTTAACGGGTGTATCCAGAATGGGATCGTTGTATTTGGGAGTATCCGCCAGTTTGTCTTCACGGTTTTGTGCCGACAGAGATAAGCCGATAGCTTCGAGTGCATTTTTTATCTGTGTTACATAGATACGTTCCATTCCATTCATTTTCAAAAGATCAATGGCACTATATCCTGTAAGTTCTTTCATTGTTATGATCCCATGTTTATTTAGGGTTCGCAGAAGAAGATTGCCGTTTCTAAAACTATAAGAGAAATAGTTTTGCAGCAGTTCAATATCCATGTTGAGGATGGTATTACGGTCAAAAACCAATTTTTCTGTTGATGGCTGGTTCATTGCTATTTCGGTTTTATACAATTTCTAATGAGATTGATGATTGATTGTTTTATTCTATTATCGTGCTGAAATTAAATACCAGCTGGTACCATCGCTAATAAAAGAGATCGGTGCACCCAGATTGGTAATATTGGCCAGGTTAGGATCGATAATAACTGTACCCACACTTCCTGCATTATAATTATATACATTATCAATATTCCATGCAGAGTTTGTATTAGGTGTTACGCTAAACACCGGTTTTAATATGATCTCTTTATTCATATTTTTTGTTGCATCCGGCAGGGTAACAGAAATAGTGTTTTGTGTAAATGATGTTGTACCCGTAGTATTAAGAATACCTACAATTGTTTTTTGTGCTTTTAATACACTTGTTGCAGAAATAAGATTAGGGTAGTTGGTACTATTCACAACAATTGATGACGAAGAAGTTGAAAATGTTTGCGCCAGGAATCTGGAAACATTGACCCATTTAGACCCATTATATTCCAGTGCATCACCTGTTACGGGCGAACTGATCGCAACATCAGCTGTAAGACTGCTTAATGCTCCGTTTACAGGTACCCATTTACCGGTAGTGCTGTTATACTGTAACAACTGCCCGTTGGTTGGCGTAGTAGTGATGGAAACATCTGTTGTTAATCCTGCCAATGAAGTAATGCCGGCGGTTGTACCCGTAGCACTGATGATACCATTCAGGATCTGGATACCGGTTGATGCGGTTAAAGGAGCCTGGTAATCGGTGCCGGCTGTTAGAGGAGCCTGATAGTCTGTTCCCGCAACTGCCGGGGTAAAGGCACTTGTTCCGTTTCCTTTTACCAGACCAGTTAAGGTTGTTGCACCGGTTCCGCCATTGGCAACATTTAAAGTACCTGTTAGGGTTACTACACCTGTTGCACCGCCGGAAGTGGTAGTTAAACCGGTTGTTCCACCATAAAATTGGGTAACACCAGATACACCACTTGGGTTAACCCATGAAGTGGTACCTGATCCATTGGTTTGTAAAACCTGGCCATTAGAACCAGAAGCGGTTGGCAGGGTTAATGTATAACTGGAAGAAGTTGACCCACTAGCCTGTACGGTAACCGTTCTACCTCCCCCTGGAAATTTTACACTGTTAAATTGAGGCGTACCACTACTGGCTGAAAAACCGGTTACGGTAAGGTTTCCACCTACAGATGCATTAGAAGTAACACTCAGTGATGCAAGTGCTGCATTACTCGAAACACTCAAACCCGTTATACTTACCGTTGAAGGAAGTGAAAGTGTAACGGCTCCGGTTGAAGCACTGGCCGTGATCTGATTAACAGTTCCTGTTATCGAACTCACGCCCGCTGTTGAAGAAGCCACAGCAGATTTTACAAATGCTGTGGTAGCAATGGTTGTTGAATTATCAGAAGTGGCAACGGTTGGTGCAGTAGGTGTACCGGTAAGTGCCGGTGATGCCAGTGGTGCTTTCAACAGATCGTTACCATTTAATTTCTGGATAGCCTGTAATACGTTATCAGTAGCGGAAAGCGTTCCTGCTCCGGATGTATAACCGGTCAATACTTTTGTGATAACCGCTGTGTTGGTGATAGTGGGTAAGGCAGCAGTTCCGCTAAGATCGCCGGAAAGCTGTATCAGTCCTTTTGAACCAGTAGTTGCATCACTAACCGTTACAGAGGTAACTGCTGATTTCACAAATGCTGTAGTAGCAATAGTTGTTGAATTATCAGAAATAGCAGCAGTAGGCGCTGTAGGCGTTCCTGTTAAAGCCGGAGATGCCAATGGCGCTTTTAATATATCATTACCGTTCAGTTTCTCGATAGCCTGTAAAATATTATCAGATGCGGATACAGTACCAGCTGCTGAAGTATAGCCCGTTAACAATTTGCCGATGACCGCAGCATTTGTTACGGTAGCTGTAAGACCTGCAGTAGTAACTTCACCTGTTAAAGAAGTAAGATAGCCTGCATCATTGGTAAAATTACTTACCGTTGTTGGAAAAGTACCTAAACTAAGATCTCCTTTCAAATACTGGAGAGCAGAACCTGTAGTGATGGCATTTTGTTTTGTTGAAAAACTTGTCCAATCTGCAGCGGAAATTAATCCACGATTCACTGCGCTGGCTGTAGGAAAATTAAACGTATGCGTGGTGCCGGCAGAAACGATATTAAAATCTGTACCGGAAGTTCCTATGGCAAAGGTTTGTGTACCCCCGCTCAATCCGTTAAGAGACGCTATATAGTTCCCTGAAAGAGAGGCAGCCAGGCGGTTCCATGCAGCACCGTTATATATATACAAGCCCGGTGTTACATCACCTGCAGTTTGTGTATTATATATCAGCAACCCGATGGCAGGTATGCTGATCGTACTAACATCGGCAGTACTGTTTAAAGCAATACGGGGCAGGAGCAAACCTTTATTGGTGGCTTCCAGTTCCAGCAAAGCTGAACTGTTGATATTGCCGTTGTTATTCCCCAGCTTCATAACCTTCTGAGCCTGGGTATGTAAAACCACGATCATCAGAAACAGTAAGATGGCGTATGTCTTTTTCATAAAAAATATATTAGCAGATGAGTTCATGTTGTTCAGGTTGCTATAAATTAATTTTTAGCGATGATCCACCAGTCTGTGCCATCACTTTGCAGTGTATAGGTTATAGCATAGTTAACGGAAGATATATTCTGACCCGCGTTATAAGATTGTTTTAAAGCAGCACTGAAACTGATCGTATTGGAAGACTCGTCTACCTTACCCACCACCAATACCCGTCCCTGGTTTGCACTTGCTGCAGGTAAGGTAACAGTAAGGTTAGTGGCACTTGCATCCATTAATATAGTGAAATCAGCAGCCACTACCGTATAGTTAGCCGTTTTGAAGGCGATAGGTTTCACATAAGGGTTTGCAGGCGTAATCCATGAAGGAGCCGCACCCGCACCGTTAGAAGTTAATACCTGTCCGGAAACGCCTCCTTTCACAATGGCATCAGTTGCATTGATCCGGTTGCTCAAAGCAGCCGTATCAGCAGCATTCAATTTCAGATTGATGCGGTTGCTTAAGATAGAAGTATCTGCGATGTTCAATTTCGTGTTAATTCCAGCTCTTAAAGCAGCAGCACTATCCACAACCACCTGGTTAGCGGCATTGATACGATTGCTTAAAGCAGCAGTATCAGCAGCATTCAATTTCAGATTAATGCGATTGCTTAAGATTGAAGTATCGGCAATGTTCAATTTTGTGTTGATTCCAGCT
>CANGOX010000183.1 GCA_947455605.1 Chitinophagaceae bacterium | reverse complement strand
TGTAGATGCAGTACCTACTGTTAAACTGGATGCACTCTGGAAGATCCAGGTTGCATTAGGATCGCCTTTTGCATCAAGGGTAAGGTCTACATTGGTAATTTTGAATGAACCGCCGGCTGCTTTATAAGTGCCGGGAGCTAAAACCAATCCACCTAATTCACCGGCACCGGGGTCTGTACCACCGGGTTTAGAAGCAGGGGAGATACTGATATAGGCTGCATTTGCATCTGACAGACCCTGATCAGCTATTTGCTTGGTTGTTGCGTTTCCGCCGTAAGGGCCGCCTGCAGCAAATATTACCGGTGGCGGTGCATCTGTATAAATGCGGAGTTTCACATCACCTACATTTAAAGGGGTTTCTGTGTATTTATCTCCTGTATTATCATGGAATCCGGTAATTAAAGTAGAAGCGGCTGTTGTGCCGATACTACCATTGTTGATCACCGTTGTTAAACCCATATTGGTGATACCTGCATTACCGCCGAACGCACCAAAATTAGCAGCGGTTCCTAAATTCACAACCGGTACGATCGCCGTAAAGTTGGCTGTGATACTTTTATTTCCATTCATCACAATCGTTATAGGACTGGTGGTGCCTGAAGCATCTCCGGACCAGGAAGTAAAGGTGTAACCTGAATTAATTGTTGCAGTAAGAATTACACTGGTTCCGCTATCATAAGATGCCTGATCAGGATTCTTGGTAACACTTCCTCCAGCACTTGGATTGATAAGTAATGTTAATCCATAACTGTTTAAAGTAAAGTTGGCTACCAGCGCCCTGTTTCTGGTTACGTTGATCTGGTAGGCAGCACTGGTGGAAAGTATGGTTCCGCCTTCAGTCCAGTTGGTAAATCTGTAACCGGTAGCAGGAATAGCTGTGAGCAACACATTGGATCCATGGTCATATTTAACCTGGCTAGGACTCATTGTAATGGTTCCACCTGCCAGCGGACTGGCTGTTGCAGTAAGCGTATAAGAATTGATCACATAATTGGCAACCAGTGTTCGGTTGGTTGTGATCACAAAAGTATAAGACGCACTGGTTGAGATCGCGGTAGTGCCTTCGGTCCAGTTAACAAACGTATAGCCTGTATTAGGCGTAGCAGCAATAGTTACCGATGTGCCCGAAGCATAAGAACCGGAGCCGGTGTTGGTACCGCCCGCTGCAGGACTATTAGCCAGTATTACCGCAAACTGCAATGCAGGTACGATACTGAAATTGGCTACGAAGGTTCTGTTGGAAGATAAAGTAAACTGGAAACTGGAGCTGGTAGATACTACGGTTCCGTTTTCTGTCCAGTTAACAAACGTATAACCTGGGTTTGGAGATTCAATCACGGTTACACTTGTACCTACATCATAAGAACCACTGCCAAAAGTTGAACCGCCGGCGATGGGGCTTGAAGAGGTTACCACAGCATACTTAGCCGGAGGTATAATAGTAAAATTGGCAACCAATGCCCTGTTCCCGTTTACAGTAAACTGGTAACTGGGGCTGGTAGATACACTGGTGGTTGAACCGCTGTCGGTCCAGTTGGTAAATGTATAACCGGTTTTAGGTGTTGCAGCCACCGTTACGGTAGAGCTTTGCGCAAAAGTTCCTGCGCCAATAACGGTTCCGCCAGCTGCCAGGTTAACACCTGTAGTTATTTGCGGGATCGTTGTAAAACTCCACACAAAATCGCTTACCATAGCGGTTTTGAATTTGTCGGTAGATGCTGTTGTAATCGTACCGGTGTACTTGGTAAAAGGTAATAAGGCTACATCCGGTTTAAATGTAAAAATTGTTCCAACGGTAGTAGGAGCAACGGTACCTGAAATGATTTGAGTTCCCTGTTTCAAACTGAAAGAGGCAGCATTGATTGTTGCCGGACTCATATCAGTATTAAATGTGGCTGAGATCAGTTTGTTCAAGGCAACATCAACTGCTTTATCGGAAGGGTCAGTACTTACCACAACCGGGCAAACACCTGCAATTCCCGATACTTCGGTAACTTTTTTACAACCTGCGGCAATTACCAGCAGTAAAAGTGCAATCAGCCATTTATTGGTGAAGAAGGCAGTTAATCTTCTGTTCACCGGCAAGGGCTTGTTTTCAATGGGAAAGAATTCTTTTTTCATAAATGATGTTTAAAAAGGAAATAATACTACGTAGCGGATAGGATAATGAACCTATATTATCACTAGGGTTTACGGGATATTCTTTAAAATATATAACAGTCACAAAACTATGTTAAGGCAAGTGCGGTACTGTTACACATGTATTGAGATAACTTACATCATTCACGTATTCAAGCCGTATTGATATTTTTTGATAGCCGATGTCTTGTAAAACAACATTTGTCATGTTTTTCATGTAAAAGAAAGCAGTAACTTAGCTGTTATCAAAACGCCCCCGTTTATGATCAGAAAACTTCTCATTGTCAGTGCCGCTTTTCTCTTATCCTGTAAAACCAAAGAGGAAAAGATAAAACCCACCATCGAATCCATTTCGGAATCCATTTATGCTTCCGGCACACTTAAAAGCAAAGACCAATACCAGGCATTTGCAAAGGTGAACGGGATCATCGAAAATATTTTTGTAACCGAAGGTCAGACGGTTAAGAAGGGAGACCCGATCCTGTCTATCTATAATGAAGCACAAAAATTGAATAAACAGAATGCTGAATTGGCAGAACAGTTTTCCGATCTGAATGCCAACCAGGGAAAACTAAATGATGTAAAAGCCTTGATTGACCTTACTAAAAATAAAATGAAGAATGATTCTCTTTTGTATGCCAGACAATTTTCTTTATGGCAACAACAGATCGGAACCAAAGTTGAGCTCGAGCAAAGGGAACTGGCATTTGAAAATTCGAGGAATGCTTATCAGTCAGCTATTATTAAATATGATGACTTGAAAAGGCAACTCAGTTTTACGGCTGAACAATCAAAAAAGAATCTGCTCATTTCTGGGCGGATAGAAAAAGATTATACCGTAAGAAGTGAAATGGATGGGATTGTGTACAGCCTGCCAAAATCGAAAGGAGAAGTGGTGAGTATTCAAACACCACTGGCAGTGATCGGCGCTTCGAAGAGGTTTGTATTGGAAATGCAGGTTGATGAATATGATATTTTAAAAATAAAGTTGGGATTGCCGGTATTGATCACCATGGATAGTTATAAAGGGAAAGTATTTGATGCAACAGTTACAAAAGTCAATCCTCTGATGGATGAGCGAAGTAAAACTTTTTTGGTAGAAGCCAGTTTTAACCACCCTCCCGAAACACTTTATCCCAATGTTAGTTTTGAAGCGAATATTGTTATCCAGACAAAAGATAAAGCTTTATTGCTGCCACGTAATTACCTGCTGAACGATTCTGTTGTGATAAAAGGTAATGGCGAAAAAATAGTGGTAAAAACCGGCTTACGCGATTTTCAAAAGATAGAGATCATTTCAGGTATCAGTGCAAATGATGAATTGGTAAAACCTGCACAATGAAACTGAAACTCCTCACAAGTATATCTATTTCACTGTTATTAGCGCGGTGGCGCCAAACCCTGGTGGCCGCAGTTGGAGTTACTTTCGGGATCACCATGTTCATTACTTTGTTAAGTTTTATGTCGGGCCTTAATGATATGCTTGACGGACTGATCTTAAACCGTACACCCCATATTCGTTTGTATAATGAGATCCAGCCATCCAAAGAACAACCGGTAGATATTGCTGATCAGTTTAAAAGCCGTCATAATTTTATCAGTTCCATAAAACCCAAGAACGAACGGCTGGAGATCTATAATAACGGGGCAATCATCAGTGCCTTGCGAAAAGATAGTCGTGTAATGGGGATCGCACCAAAAGTTACGGCACAGGTATTTTACAATGTGGGATCCATTGATCTTACGGGTGTGATCAATGGGGTAGAAGTAGAAGAGGAGAACCGTTTATTCAAATTCAAAGATTATGTAGTGGGCGGTAACTATATAGATCTTAAAAATATTCCCAACAGCATTATACTGGGTAAAGGGGCAGCAGAAAAAATGCTGGCCAATATAGGCGATGTGGTACAGGTAACAACTACCAAAGGGGAACGGATCCAGCTAAAAGTGGTAGGCTTTTTTCAGTCGGGCATACAGGATATTGATAAGGTACAAAGTTATGCATCGGTCACTACAGCCCAGAAATTGTTGGGTGAGTCTAATAATTACATTACAGATATACAGATCAAACTGTTTGATATTACCCTGGCACCTTTGATGGCTAAAGAATATGCAAAACTGTATGATGTTGAAGCCATAGATGTACAGACCGCCAATTCGCAATTTGAAACAGGAAGCTCAGTGCGTACTACGATCTCCTATGCGGTAGGAGTTACTTTATTGATCGTTGCAGGTTTTGGGATCTATAATATTCTCAACATGATGATCTACGAGAAAATGGATTCCATCGCTATCTTAAAAGCAACCGGATTTTCCGGTAAGGATGTGAACCGGATTTTTATTTCTATTGCATTATCCATCGGCGTATTTGGCGGCATACTTGGATTGATCTTTGGTTTTGGCCTTTCGGCTACGATCGACCAGATACCTTTTAATACAGCCTCTTTGCCAACGGTGAAAACGTACCCGATCAATTATAATCCAAGGTTTTATCTGATTGGTGCTGTATTTTCAATAATCACTACTTATTTCGCTGGATATTTTCCTTCACGGAAAGCGAGTAAGATAGATCCGGTTGTTATCATCAGGGGAAAATAATATG
>CANGOX010000182.1 GCA_947455605.1 Chitinophagaceae bacterium | reverse complement strand
TTTTGAAAGAAGAAAGTTACCCAACCCCTGGCTTACGCAATTCAACTTACTCAAGTTGCCGGAAGTAGACGCCATTACAGTAAATGAGATTTCCACGAACACTGAGAGAATACAGCAGCTGTATAAAAAATACAATCCTGCCATCGAAAGCATGGAAGGTGCCGCCCTGCATTTTGTTTGCAGGCAGGCAAATATTCCTTTTCTGCAAATCCGTTCTGTATCCAATCATGTAGGGGAAAGAAACAAAGCCAATTGGCTGTTGAAAGAATCCATCGAAAATCTTAACCAGACATTACTGAAGTATATCGACAAACTATATAAAATAAAGTGAAGGGTGAACGGGCAATGGTGAATATTTATTTTTAACCTACCCATTCTCAATTCACTATTCACTATTCACCATTCACTATGAAATTTTCCCTCGGATTCTCCCCTTGTCCCAACGATACATTCATCTTTGATGCACTGGTCAATCATAAAATAGACACAGAGGGTTTTGAGTTTGAAGTGGTATTGGAAGATGTACAAACCCTGAACGAATGGGCAAGAGGCGACAAGCTCGATATCTCAAAGATCAGTTATGGTGTGCTGCCATTGGTGCTCGATAAATATATTGTATTGAATAGTGGTGGCGCATTGGGAAAAGGCGTTGGACCTTTGTTAATTACGAGGGAGGAAGTTCCAAGCACGAATACTATAAACTCGATGAAGATTGCTGTTCCCGGAGTGAATACAACGGCGCATATGCTTTTTTCATTGGCTTACCCTGAAGCAAAGCATAAAACTTTTCTGGTATTTCATGAGATCGAAGAAGCGGTACTTAGCGGCAAAGTAGATGCAGGCGTGATCATTCATGAAAACCGTTTTACCTATCAGCAAAAAGGATTGCATAAAGTGGTGGACCTAGGGGCTTATTGGGAAGAAACCATCAAAGTACCGATACCCTTGGGCGGTATTGTAATAAAAAGAACTGTTGACAGTCTTATGCAAAAAAAGATCGATCAACTTATCCGCAAAAGCCTTGAATATGCTTTTGAAAACTATCCCCTTATCACAGATTATGTTCGCCAGCACTCACAGGAAATGGATGAATCTGTGATGCGCCAGCATATTGATCTTTATGTAAATAATTATTCTCTGGCATTGGGAGCAGACGGAAAGAAAGCTGTACAGAAATTACTATCCGTATATCAACATGTACATCAAGGCAGTTCAATAGGCACCGAATCAATCTTCATTTAATATCGTCATTTCAACGAGTAATGAGTAGAAAACTGCAAACCGATCTACAGACTTGTTGCTACACCCGAAATGACGTTATGGCTTTAACGCTTTTGCATAAGTTTCCAGCACCCGCTTTCTCGCTAATTCATGCTGCACAATGGGTTTGGGATAACTGAACTCCTGAAACTCAGGTACCCATTTCTTTATATACTTGAGATCCTTATCAAATTTCTCAGTTTGCAAAGCCGGGTTAAATACGCGGAAATACGGAGCAGCATCGCAACCACTGCTGCTGGCCCATTGCCAGCCACCATTATTGGCAGCGAGATCAAAGTCTAATAGTTTTTGTGCAAAATAAGCTTCCCCCCAACGCCAATCGATCAACAGGTGTTTGGTAAGAAAAGATGCTGTGATCATACGCACCCGGTTATGCATAAATCCGGTGGCATTTAATTCGCGCATACCTGCATCTACAATCGGATAGCCGGTCATACCATCGCACCATTGTTGAAACTCCTTTTCATTATTCCGCCATTCGATCATTTCATATGCAGGTTTAAAACTACTGCCCTTACCCACCTGCGGAAAATGCCATAAGATCATGTGATAAAAATCGCGCCAGATCAATTCATTCAGATAGGTTTCATTCAACGCCAAAGCCCGTTTAGCCAATTCACGTATACTCACGGTTCCAAAACGCAGATGCACGCCCATTTTGGAAGTGCCGTTTTCCAACGCAGGAAAATTTCTATTCTCGGTGTATTTTTTTATGATCGCATCCTGTAATTGAATGGAAGGAAATGGCAGGTCAACTTTTTGAAAACCCATGCTTTCCAATGATGGGATCTTTATCGCAGAATGCTTAAAAAAATTACCGAAGTATTTTTCTACAGGGAAAGGCTTGAGATAAAACTCCGTTAGTTTGGTTTTCCATTTTCTCGAATAGGGAGTGAATATTGTATATGGTTTACCGTCATCCTTGGTTACTTCATCCTTTTCAAATATTACCTGATCCTTGAAAGTATGGAGAGAGGCCCCGTTATCTTTCAATAATTTTTCGATGGTTGCTTCGCGCTGTAAAGCATACGGCTCATAATCGTGGTTGGTAAATACTTTCTCTATTTGATATTTCGCCAGAAGATCCTTGTAAACCGATCCAGGAAACCCATACTGTACTTCCAAGCTACTACCTAACTTCACTAACCGGGTCTGCATTTCTTCTAAAGCCGCGTGAATAAATTCAACCCGCCTGTCGGCCTTGTCATCCAGTTGATCCAGAATATTTCTGTCGAAAATAAAGATGGGCAGAACCGGTTGATCGCTTTTGAGCGCATGGTACAAAGCGGCATTATCTGTTAGTCGCAGGTCTCTTCTGAACCAAATAATATTAACCCTGGGTTTCATTGAATGATCTGTTTGAAGAAGAAAACAAGATTTCCATCAAAAGGTTTGGGATTTCGCCACAGATTCACAGATTAGCACAGAAGAATCCGTGAAAATCTACTAATCCAATAACGATAGAACCATTTTCTTATGAAGTAAAGAAGCCAATTGATGTGTATACCCACTCTCTCCCAACTGCTTCACCCATTTAATACCATAGATTGAATTTGTCAGAAACATTTCAGAAGCTTGCTTCAGGTCATCAATTGACAAGGTGGTTTCTTCTACAGGCATATTTTCTTTGCGCATAGAATAAAGAAGATGCCTTCTCATAACCCCTTCTACCGCACCCTCGGTTAAAGCGGGTGTTTTGATCAAACCATCTTTAATGATAAAGATATTGGCAATAGTTGCATCTGCAACCCTGTTGTAAGGGTTCAGCAAAACGGCATCGTTCAGTTTATGCTGTTTGGCCCATAAAGCAGCCATTACATAGGAGAGATAATTATTGCTCTTAACGGAAGAGAATCTGTCGCAAACTTTTCTTGCTTCTGTATACACATCCATTACTAACCCGTTTTCATTAAAAAGGTTATTGGCAGGATTCAATTCCCAGGTCTGTACCAGATGATGGGGAAAATGATTGTCTACATCATACAAACCACCATCTCCTCTAAAGATCGTTAGGCGGATCCTTGCCAGTTTATGATGATAATTCTTCTTAGCCAGGGTAACCACCTGGTCTTCCAGATACTCTCTTGTAAAATAAACAGGCTTTTGAAACTGTAAAAGATCCAGTGAAGTAAATAATCTTTCAAAATGGTAATCGGACAATTGAATTTTCCCGTTCACCATTTTCATCGTTTCAAAAAAGCCGTCTCCATAACGGAAAGAACGGTTATCGGGTGAAAGCAGTGGCTTACCCGTTTTCAGGATCTTACCGTTATAAAAAAGAAAATTAGCTTCTCCCATCCTGCAAAGATAGACGGACTGACAAGTTTTGGGTTTCGTGTTTAGGCTTTTGTGTTATTTTTAATTGAATTACCGTCTCAAAAATTGTATCCCATGCTGATCATCGATATCATCCGTACGCTCGAAGCACAGGCCCACCCCAGTTTGCAGGAATCTTATGATAATGCAGGATTATTGACCGGAAGTGGAAACTGGGAGTGCAAAGGCATACTCTGTACGCTGGATGCAACCGAAGCGGTGATCATGGAAGCCAAAAGCAGGGGTTGTAACCTGGTAGTGGCCCATCACCCGATCATTTTTAGCGGACTCAAACAGATCAACGGCAAGAATTACGTAGAAAAGACGGTGATCGCCGCCATCAAGCTGGATATTGCCATATATGCCATCCATACCAATCTCGATAATGTGATACATGGGGTGAACGACCGCATAGCAGATCGTTTGGGGTTGATCAACAGGCAGATCCTGGCCCCAAAGGCCGGGCTTTTGAAGAAATTATACACGTTTGTGCCCCTTGCCCAGGCCCCACAGGTAAGGGAAGCCCTCCATAAAGCCGGGGCCGGCCATATTGGCGAGTACAGTGAGGTAAGTTTTAACGGAGAAGGCACCGGTATGTTCAAAGGCTCAGCAAATACCACCCCTTTTGTGGGCGAGCCGGGAAAAGTTCATGAAGAGAAAGAAGTGAAAATTGAAGTGATCCTGCCGGCATATTTACAGTCAGCCGTTTTGAAAGCACTGATAGAAGCCCATCCTTATGAGGAAGTGGCCTATGATTTTGTTAGCTTAACCAATGAAAATCAAACAGTTGGAACAGGCTTACTGGGCCAATTACCCGAAGCACTGGACGAAACCGGTTTTCTGCATATGTTAAAAACCGGTTTTGGGCTGGAAATCGTGCGTCATACCCCATTTTTGGGCAAAAAACTGCAAAAAATAGCCATTTGTGGCGGTTCCGGGAGCTTTTTGACCGGAAAAGCCATTGCAGCGGGGGCAGATGCTTATGTGACCGCCGATATCAAATACCACGAGTTTTTTGATGCCAATGACCGGATCCTGCTGGCAGACATAGGCCATTGGGAAAGCGAACAATTTACCACCGAGCTTTTGATTGAGATTTTACAGGCTAAATTCCCTACCTTTGCCGTCCTCAAATCAGGAATAAAGACCAATCCGGTAAACTATTTTCTGGGCTGAGGGAGAGGTTGATTTG
>CANGOX010000181.1 GCA_947455605.1 Chitinophagaceae bacterium | reverse complement strand
TCATTTCCGGGAGATAATACATCAACCAGCATTTGATTTTTTGTAGGGCTATTCTTGATAGGCTGCGGCCAACCTTTCCAAAGCCAGCGCATTACATCCGGGAAGATAGCCGTACCATGCTTACCATTATGGCCATCTTCGCCCCATACATGGGCTACATCATAGCCGGAAAAACTTAATGACCGCTCCATGCTTTCATTGGCTTTCCACCAATCGCCGGCATAAATATTATTATCATTCGATCCATCCTGTAAAAAAATGCGGATAGGTTTCGGTTCTGTTTTACGGATCAGCGTTGAATAACGATCTCCACCCCGCAAACCCACATACGTTCCGATCGCACTGAATACCCTGGAGAATTCATTGGGTCTTTCCCATGCTGCCGTAAACGCGCAGATAGCCCCACTGCTGGATCCGCCAATGGCTCTGTCATTACCATTCTTTGATAAACGGATGGCCCGGCCATCGCTTGTTTTTTGCTTTTCTACCTCAGGCAAGATCTCTTCCAGTAAGAATCTTGCATAGGCATCTCCCAAACCATCATACTCGAAACTGCGGTTAAAACGATCTAGACTATGTGTAGTATCGCTTGTATGCACCCTACCGGGGGTGATGAATACACCAATGGTCACAGGCATTTCATTAGCCGCGATCAAATTGTCAAAAACTGTAGGCGCCTTCCATTGAATACCATCCTGATTAATATACACACAGGCAGGTTTATCTCCCCTGTATTGCACCGGAACATAGATCCAGTAATCGCGTACCGTTCCGGGAAATATTTTTGAATGATCAAAACTGAGTTTAATGATCTCCCCCTTGGGTATACCCACATGTTCCTCAGAAGCAGCATCCAAAGGGTAGGTGATAGGGGGCACTTGTGAAAATGCCTGCATAGAATACAGGGGGAATAATACAATGAGCAATCTTTTCATAGTGGCAATGAATAGTGAGTGTTTTAAAATTATAAAAAAATACTCCCGAATCCCGCAAAACTTGCCAACAGCTATTCTTGGGCATTTACAACTCACCCCAGCCCAACTGCGCCTTTGCGCCTCTGCGTGAAATTTTGCACGCAGAGGCGCAAAGGCGCAGTTTTTTTAGCTTGTGATATCGTTTTCAGGAATTCTGTGTTTATCTTACCCTTCCAAGTTTACCATTATGAAAAAGATCGTTTTACTACTCACCCTTATCGCCTTACAATTTGCTTTCAAACCCAAAGAAATTACCTGGGTAGCTATCGGCGATTCCATTACCTATCTGAACGAACATCCGGATGAAACCGGTAACCGGATCACGAAGGGCTACATGACAAGGGTAACCGAAAAACTCCCCAACATACATTACACCAACCAGGGTCATAATGGATGGACAGCTATCCGTATTGCCACAGAGATCGATAAACTCGGATTGACAAAAGCAGACGTATATTCTGTTTTTCTTGGCACCAATGATTGGTGGGGAAGCAAACCTTTAGGAACATTCAATGATTATGAACAGAATACCGGTAATGCAACGGTATATGGAGCTTTCAGAACAATTATCAATAAGCTGCACAGCCTGAACGGTGAGGCAAAAATCATTTTGATTACACCTATGCAGCGGGTGGATTTTGTATATATCAACAATTTCAAGAACAATGCATTCGGATCTTACAAAGAGAAAGCCGGACAACAACTCGAACAGTTTGCCGATGCCATCAATCAAATTGGTAAATATGAACATTGTGATGTGGTAGATCTATACCACAAAAGCGGTATGACACATAAGAACCTGGTTAAATACAAACGCTTAAAAGACCCGCAAACAGGCATCTACCGGAATTATTCTTATCCCAAATTTATTGACATCCCCTTCAACCCTGAAACTGATGAATACCCTTACCCCGTTGAAGCCGGAGATATGACCTACGACGGATTACACCCCTCAGACAAAGGCTACGCTATAATTACAGATATGCTCCTCAAACTGATGAAAAAACTATAACCACTCCGAATCCAAAACACCCAACCGCGCCTTTGCGCCTCTGCGTGCATTCTATCAAATTCGGAGTCTTATCTCTATCTTACCATCCAAAACAATATTATGGCCCTCCTCGAAAAGCAATTACTCGTTAAAAGATCAGGTTTAACCAAAGCAGGCAAAGGACTATTCACTGAAAAAGCCATAGCAAAAGGCAAAAAGATCGTTGAATATCAAGGAATGATCAAGCCTCTGGTGGAGATCAAAGACAGGCGCTATGCATTCTATGTGAACAAAGAACATGTGATAGATGCTAAGAACCACAAGGAGGGAGTTGCCCATTTTGCCAATGATGCCAAAGGACTCAGTAAAAAAGAAACATTAAAGAACAATGCGAAATACCTGAAAGATGGTCTCCGTGTTTTTATTGTTGCCACAAAACAGATCAATGCCGGCGATGAGATCCTGGTAGGTTACGGCAAAAGCTATTGGGAAGCTACACCCGATGCAAAGAATGGTGGAAAAGGAATTCTATTAGGTAAATCAGGAAAAACAGGTGGATAATACACTCTCACATATTCTAAAGCATAAGATCATTGCCATCATACGTGGTGCAGATCCGCAGAATGTAGTTCCTATCGCAGAAGCTTTATATGCTGGTGGGATAAGATGTCTTGAGATCACTCTGAATTCTCCCAATGCCCTGGAATTGATATCCGAACTGTCAACTGTATGGCAGAACAAACTATACATTGGTGCCGGAACTGTATTAGATGCAGCATCAGCCAATGCAGCCATCAATGCCGGAGCGCGTTTTATCATTTCACCCATTGTAGATCTGCCTACGATAAGGGCTACCAAAGAAAGAGGAGCTATCAGTATTCCCGGTGCGTATACCGCTACCGAGATCGTTCATGCGTTTTCTATCGGTGGAGATATCATTAAGGTCTTTCCGGCATCCGTTGGCCCTGCTTATTTTAAAGATCTGCGTGGGCCGCTGCCGCATATTCCCTTAATGCCAACAGGAGGGGTGCATTTGGATAATATTGTTGCATTTCAAAAAGCAGGAGTTGTGGCCTTTGGAATCGGTACTGCTTTGGTAGATACAAAAGATCGCATTACGGATGCTTATTTGCAATTACTTACCGAAAAAGCAAATCAATTTGTGAGGGCATTGCAAGACCCAAATCAATAATTATGCAAACAAATCCACGCTTTCTAAGTTGCGATTGGGGTACAACCAATTTCCGTTTACGATTGGTGGAAGGAGAAACATTGCATGTAGCTGCTGAAAACGCTAGTGAAAAAGGGATTGCCTCAACGTTTGCATTATGGAAACAAAAAAATTTTGCTGAAGCATTTCGTTTTGAATTTTACCTGGAAATCATTTCCGAAGCCATTCAACAAATGGAACAGGAACATAGCTTTTCCTTATCTGGCGTTCCTTTGATCGTTTCAGGCATGGCTTCCGCTGGTATAGGTATGTGGGAGCTTCCCTATAAATTACTGCCTTTTCAGATGGATGGATCTGATCTGGTAACAAAGTTGCTTCCGGCATCAGATCAGTTTCCTCATCAGATGATCCTGATCTCAGGTGCCCGTTCAACAGATGATGTGATGCGGGGAGAAGAGGTCCAGTTGATTGGATCCGTTTCACCTGCAGAAAATGGTGAAAAGATCTTTATCTTTCCGGGAACCCATTCAAAACATGTAACGGTATGTAAGGGTATAGCAAATACGATTCAAACTTATTTGACCGGTGAGCTGTTTCATCTGCTCTGCACCCACAGTCTGCTTTCAGTATCTGTAGAGCAGAATTCGGATATTCAGGAAGCGGATCACAAAGTCTGTTTTAAAAAGGGTGTACAGGATGCCATTCATATGAATCCACTCCATTCTTTTTTCCTTGTTAGAACCAACCAGTTATTTCAAAAGATGAACCCCAAAGAAAATTATCATTACCTGAGTGGGTTGCTGATAGGGTTGGAGCTGAAAGAATTGCTTCCTAAGAAAAACACAAAATTGATTTTAGTTACCAATCAAACCCTGAAACCTTTCTATACAACAGCGCTGATAGAACTGGGCTTAGATGCTGATCTGGAGTTGAGAAATGCTGATGAAACTATTTTATTGGGGCATTACCAAATGTATAAACAGTATCTGTTCTTACATTCACAATAACTTTTACAGCTAATGTATTGAAAAAAATGAACTGCCAAATTCATTAGTACTACGCAGCTAGTATTGGACTGGCTTGTGCTGTGAACTGATTTGGCTGAAAAGATTAATGCGAAAACGTTTTCAATTTTTTTGCCTGAGACCAATATTCTGAAATAGGGAAACCTTCGCCACATTATTATTCAGATAACCGGTTCCTGCACCATTCTCCTGGTATATATTAGTTAGTCCAAACACCAGGTTATCATGACTGTTCACTGCATAACTGAACCCAAGAAATATCCGGTTCTGATCAAACAAATGATTAGGACTATGCGGGCCATAGTATAGGTACAATTCATTTCCCATAGCCAGGGAGAGTGCCCCGGCTACCAGCCCATGTTTGGAAAGGGATAGGGTATAAAAAATATTATATCGGAGCTTATACGTAAGGGTATAACTATTATCCGGCGTGTAATCATTAATTACATTTTCTTTAAATTTCTGTTCCATCCGTACCCATTGCATCAACTTATGTTGATGGGTAGAGGTAAACCATTGGTATTGCTCCCAGCTAAAATGTTCGGGTATGGAAATGAATTTATGGTTATCGCCCGGAAAATAATCGGTATAGCCGTAGCCCGCTGTGAATTTATTGCCCTTATCTGTATAATAGGTTGCGGCAAGTCTGAACATTGCCTGTGAAAACCCATTGAAATAATGATCGGTAGTATGCACTTCCGAATCAAACCACG
>CANGOX010000180.1 GCA_947455605.1 Chitinophagaceae bacterium | reverse complement strand
GCTGGTAGTTGAATAAGCCGAACTACCGGTTGTATTGACTGCCTTTACCCGATAATAGTAAATGGTAGAAGCAGCTAATCCTGTAACCGCAACAGAAGTAGTAGCGGACGATAGATTGCTTTGCGTTGCATTGACCGATCCGAAATTACTATCATCATCCACATCCAGTGTGTAAGTATACGTTTCAGTTCCATTACCGGAAGGTGCAGACCAGTTTGCAGTAAATCCATTGGCTAAAGGACTGGAGCCGCTGCCAATTAACGGTGCATTGGAAAGCGTTGTAAAGGTAGACTCTGTTCCATAGCTTGTAGTAACACTCGTTGTTGTATAAGCTCTGTAAAAATATTTTGTATTGGGTGAGAGTGCAGTGATACTGCTTGTAAATGCCCCTGTTGTGGAACCATCTGTAGTTTTGGAAGTTAATGCCACTGTAGGCGCAGTAATCGTATTCCATACAACACCTCTGGCGCTGATGGTACCGCTACCGGCAGAAGTTACATTACCACCGGAAGATGCAGTAGCAGTTGATATGGACGAAGCAGTGGCAGTTGTTACCGTTCCGGGGGTTGCACAAAAATTAACAGCGGTTGCACTATTTCTGGCCACTGGTGTACCCACCGTAAAATCTGCTGAGTTTACATCAGTATCAGTACATCCATTTGATTTACGGAAAGCTGAAGTTGAATTACTCAGATTTGCAAAAGTACCTACACCTTCAACGCAGTTTGCTGATGTACCAAATCCTACAAAATCAACCAATGCGCCACCTGTTGGGCAGCTTCCGGTTAATGCAGTGGCATTACTTACCAATGCCACTTTTCCTGAAGTGGCACTCATATTGATACTGGTTACAGGTGTTGCATCTGCCGCTGGCAAAACAGCCCCAACAGCAGCACCGGAAGCCAGTTTTACAAGGAAATACCCACCTGATTGGATGGTACCTGAGAGTGTTCCTACTGTCCAGGTTGTTCCTGCAGAAGAAGCATATTGAACAGACCATCCGGCTAAACTCACCGGCGAAGCAGTTGGATTATACAATTCAATAAAATCATTCTGATAGGTTGCACCCGAGTTACCTCCCCCACCATAAATCTGGCTGATTACCACGTGGTTTACCTGGGCAGAAGTCTGCAAAGCGGTAAAGGAAAAGAAAAGAAAAGCCAATAAACACCTGAGTGTAGATAGTTTTTGCATACAATGATTTTAATTGTAATTGTGTTTGTTCAGAAAAGTTTCGGAAGCCTGAAAAGTGGGTGATATACCTATATGATTGCACAGAATGCTCATAGAGCATTCGTATTGGATATTTGTAGCTAGGGGGGTACAAATCAAAAACAAATGAACAGTCGTTTGGTCTAATGGGCAATGATATGTTTTATAATTTATTCGTCAAATTATTAAAATATGAACATGTGCATGAAGGTCAAGTAATCCACATTTTGTAGATATATCACTACACAATACGTTTAAAAGGAATAATTAAGAAGTATTCATTCTGTAACTTTAAATATGATTCATCTGATAAGAAGAAAAGTTATTCATCCCTTACAAAGGTTTATCCATGATAGCCGTGCCGTAGGAATTACCTTATTGATCTGCACCGGCATATCACTGCTGCTGGCCAATTTGGGATTTTGGGATAATGGGTATGTAAATATGTGGTCGGCCGGGTTTACAGGTATCAATGAGCATCTGGTTACTATTGGTGTGATCCATTTACCCAATACCCCTTTATATATTATTAATGATGGACTGATGGCCGTTTTCTTTTTTCTCGCAGGAATGGAGATCAAACGGGAACTGGTAAATGGTGAACTGGCTTCTATCAAAAAATCAGTACTGCCTGTATTTGCCGCTATTGGCGGTATGCTGGCTCCTGCCCTTTTATTTGGTCTGTTAAATAAAGGTACCGGGGCAATGCAGGGCTGGGCCATACCTACTGCTACAGATATTGCATTTACACTGGGGGTAGCATCCTTATTAGGAAACCGGATCCCGGTTAGTTTGAAGATTTTTATTACCGCCCTTGCAATCATTGACGACCTGGGTGCAATTATGGTGATTGCCTTCTTCTATGGTGGGCATCTGCAATGGGGCTACCTGGCAGGCTGTCTGATCATCATTTGTATTCTTTGGTTACTGAATAGAGCCAAAAAACCATTTGGCTGGTTGCAGATCATACTTGGATTATTGTTATGGTATTGTATGTTCAACTCAGGTATTCATGCTACGGTTGCTGGTGTTGTGTTTGCATTAATGGTTCCTGTAGCACAATTAAAAAAGTTTGAACTGGCGTTACATAAACCGGTATACTTCATTATCATGCCTTTATTTGCTGTGGCTAATACCGCAATCACTTTCCCTGAAAACAGTTTGCAGGAATTGAATACATCTTTAAGCTGGGGAATTTTATTGGGATTATGTATCGGTAAACCCTTAGGTATTTTTGGAGCCTGCTATTTCCTCGTAAAAAAGAAATTGGCTGATCTGCCGCGAGGTGTAAACTGGCATAAACTGATAGGTGCCGGTATATTGGCGGGTATTGGTTTTACGATGAGCATATTTATTTCATCACTTGCTTACACAGATACTGGCGATCAGGATATTGCCAAGATCTCTGTGATCATTGCTTCATTTATTGCCATCATTGCCGGCTACTGCTGGTTCCGTTTCGAGAAAAAGATACCTATCTGATAGAACCCTCTGTGAACATCCGTTTCTCTTTGTGCTCTCTGTTAAAACCATTAGCTGATGTTTTCTGATACCTCATATTTTCTTCAACAAAGTGCACACAGAGATATAGAGTTACACAGAAAGAAATAAAAAAGGTTCAGCCGGATCGAATCCAACTGAACCTTAATTTTTAATTCTTAATTTTTAATTCTTAATTTTTAATTCTTAATTTTTAATTCTTAATTTCTAATTCTTAATTAATACCCCAACCCAAGATCTCTCCCCTTCAACACCGCCGGTACCCCATCGGTGATCCATTTGGAGGGCTTCTCTCCTTTCAACATATAATCGAAGAATTGCTGCTCACGGATCTGTATAT
The DNA here is from genome assembly GCA_947455605.1 of Chitinophagaceae bacterium. GTDB lineage: Bacteria > Bacteroidota > Bacteroidia > Chitinophagales > Chitinophagaceae > Sediminibacterium. The sequence goes on along the minus strand of CANGOX010000180.1, from coordinate 1,831 downwards.
CCTTGCGGTTCTTTCTTTCTACCAGGTTATGCGCTTCACCATTGTATGTAAGCATCCATACTTTTTTACCTAAGCGGCGCATGCCGGCAAACATTTCAATACCCTGATACCAAGGCACTGCATCATCAGCATCATTGGCCATAATTACCAATGGAGTTTTCACTTTTGGCAAAGAGAATAAAGCAGAATTCTCAATATATAAATTCGGTTTCTCCCAAAGTGTGGCCCCAATACGACTTTGTGTTTTCTCGTATTGAAACTGTCTTACCAATCCACTACCCCATCTTACACCACCATAGGCACTTGTCATGTTGGCAACAGGCGCACCCGCCCATGCAGCAGCATATAAATTAGTTTTGGTGATCAGGTAAACGATCTGGTATCCGCCCCAGCTCTGCCCTTGTAAACCGATCTTGGTACTGTCTACATAACCCTGTTTAACCACAGCTCTTGTACCACTTAAGATATAGTCATAGGCACCTTGACCCGGATGGCCTGTTTTATACCAGATATCCGGAACAAAAACAATATATCCTCTGCTTACAAAGAACGGAATATTCAATCTTGAAGGTGTAGGCGATGGTGCCTGGTAATTATATAAGGTATTGTTATTGCGTTCATAGAAATATACGATCATCGGATATTTTTTCTTTGGATCGAAATCTTCCGGTTTGTAGAGAACGCCTTCTGTTTCTTTTCCTGTGTAGGCTTTCCATTTGAATAATTCGGCTGTGCCCCAGTTATAATTAGCCTGTTGTGTATTGGTATGCGACAACTGAGTGGCCGACCCTCCCAATGGGTGAACATATACATCTGTTGATTTCACATAGGTTTCTTTTGAATACAACAGAACTTCTGCATTTTTGGCTTTCTGAATGGAAAAACCCATACTTACCGGTTCTTTGAACAATGTATTTATTGTATTGCTTTTGGCAAGATCCAATAAAGCAAGACCGGCTGTTTTATCTTTCTCATCAAATAAACGCAACAACAGTTTCTGATCGGCCTTGATGAATTTATCATCGGGATTGGTATTTACATAACGCATCTCCACTTTGTCTTTTCTGCCATTGGTGAGACAAACTGATTTTTCAACTCCGGTTGGATCAACTTTCCAGATATCATACCGGTCATAGATCAATACATATTTATCATCTTCCATCCATCTGGCAACACCGTATGCATTGGGTTCATCCGGCACATCATTCTCCTCATCACTTAAAGAGAAGGAAATATCTTTGGCAACCGGATTTATTTTTTTGGTAACTGCGTTGTAAACAAAATAGCCGGGTTTCTTTTCATCATAAAACAACAGGTATTTACCGGAATAAGAAGGATTGATCACATTGCCTTTAAAATCTTTTGTGATCAGTTCAGTTGCACCGGTTTCCGGGTTTACGGCAAAGAGATCATTAAATGTATAGCCCTGCCATTGTGAAGCAATTCGTTTGCCAAAATCGGAAGCAGCATAAAACACATCCCCATCTCCTTCTTTTGTCTGGATCAGGTTCCTGAATTTCTCTGTGCCTAATTGTACCAATTGTTTGGATACCGGATCTACATTGGCCGCAAAACTCCTGCGCAATTCATTATCCAGATTCTTTAACTGAACGGGTTGGATATAATCATCATTATAATGCCATACATCTACACTCACCCTGTCAAAATCAGGCAGCGTAGTATCTTTAACCGGCAGTATGTTAACAGTTCCTGCAAATAATCTTTTTCCGCTTTTGCTAAAGCTGATATTCGCATTTTCACTTACTGTCCAGTTAGATGGAACCCCTTTGGTATTTCGGTCGGCCACCAAAACCGCACTATCCGCTCCTTC
>CANGOX010000179.1 GCA_947455605.1 Chitinophagaceae bacterium | reverse complement strand
TCATCTTCTGTCATCATTCCCCTTGCAATACCAGCCTGGTTAGATACAATGATCACTCGATAGCCATTTTTGCATAGCAGACAAATCGCTTCTTTTGAGCCCGGAATCCAATGCCATGCATCCCAATGTGTGATATATTCAGCCTTAGGCGCTTTTTGATTGATAACTCCATCACGGTCCAAAACAATTGTGGGAACTGCCTCCAGAAATTTTTCTGTTAGCTTCAGCCTCTCATGAGACCCAACACTATAATACCTGTGTTCTGTAGGAAAAGTTATGATTGAATGACGCAGGATCAACTGAGGGATCACCGTCTTTTCGAAATTATTATTCCCTTCCGGGATAAGATCAATCACTTCATTTTTAAGTATAAAGAATCCTATATCCACCCCCTGAAGGTTCTCAGCAGTTCGTGTTTTATCGTATACTTCAATAAAACCGTCAGCCCCTATCCTGATATTATTTTTTGTATAGCCATCCCGGTTCAGATAAACTGTAACCAATGCATCAGCAGCGCTTTTGGAAAACACTTGCCACATATTGGCAAAATCCATTGGCCAATAATTATCGCAATACAGTAAAACAAAAACAGGATTAAACAGGTGCTTTGCTTTCTGAAGACGTAAGCCCGTATCATTCTCAATCTCTGAAACAGCATACTCAATAGCTATATTCCATTTACTGCCATCCCCAAAATACGCAATCACTTTTTCTGGAAGATAACCAAGCAGAATAACGGCTTTGGTAAATCCCTGTTCTACTAGCATTTCAAGGAGGTACTCCAAAAAAGGCTTTCCATGAAACGGAATCATGGGTTTAGGTATGGTATCTGTAATAGGCTTCAACCGGGTACCCAGACCTCCCGCAAGAATAACAGCCTGAACAGGTCTTTCCGATATTCCTTTTTCTGCTTGTTTCATTATTTACTTGCTGATTATGTCTAGGCTAAATTTTTAAGCGGTAGCCAAATAAAAAACCTCTTTTATCTTATTGTACATGGCTCCGCCAACCTGAGTCACAATGCAATTACACACTTATTCTAAATCAGCAAATTACGTAAATTTTCAAAGCGAATCCGCAATCTTAAATGCTTCCTGTTTTTGAGAGCATTCACTATCAGTAAACTACGAATAAATACCCAAAACAAATACACGCGAGAGGAAATGAATACCTTGCTTTAAAGTTACTACAAAAGTCCCCCCCCAGCAGTAAAAGTGAGAATTTTCAAAAGTAAAACCCTGTATAAATCAGGTGCAAAACAAGCTGGTTAGTGTATGATTTAGCCAAGCCAATTATTCTGAAAGTTGATCTCTTTACAATTCCGATTTTTGTCTAATACTAATACCTGCCGACATCCCACTATTAGGATAATCTATAAGAAAACGATACGGTTTTAGAAAATCCCATTCTGACAATTTTAAAAAAGGTACCTGAACACAGTGAAATGTTGAAATCTTACATTTTAACCGCGTTCTTTGGAAATAGCAGCAATTGCACTGAATCCTTTCTATAGTTATGTCTCAAAACAAAAAAGAGAGTCTCTCATTGCTGAGAGACTCTCTTGTGTCGGGAAGACAGGATTCGAACCTGCGACCCCCTGGTCCCAAACCAGGTGCGCTACCGGCCTGCGCTACTTCCCGAGTTCTCCATCATTGCTTTAGCGAAGATGGATATTATTTTTCCGGTTATCATCTCCACCTTCGCTAAAGCTTCGGCGGATGATAGCGGTGAGGGAGGGATTCGAACCCTCGGTACAGTTTAACCCGTACGGCAGTTTAGCAAACTACTGGATTGAGCCACTCTCCCACCTCACCGTTCCTGCTCCTTTCGGAGAGGGCTGCAAAAATAGGTGCAGAACTGCTAACCGCCAAAAATGTGACCGAAAAGTTTAGAGTTTAGTGTTTAGCGTTTACGATTATGCAAAAAAAGAGCCGGTTATCTGGTAACCGGCTCTTTATCAAATGAATATTTTTTACAAAGCTTTGATGAAAACTATAAACCCAAAACTCAAAACATCAAACTTACATGGCAGCCAATTGTACTTTCTGGGTGAGTTCCATTACGTTTTCACGGAAAATAGAGTCGGTATCCATCAGATCCTTAACCGTTTGGCAGGAATGGATCACGGTGGTATGGTCGCGGCCGCCAAAATGCTCGCCAATCGTTTTTAAAGAGTTCTTTGTGAACGCTTTTGCCAAGTACATGGTAATCTGCCTTGCCTGAACGATCTCGCGTTTACGGGTCTTTTGTAATAATTTATCGTAAGACACATCAAAATACTCACAAACCATTTTCTGGATCGCGTCGATGGTGATCTCTTTACTGCTTGTTTTTACAAAGTTGCGGAGTACTTTCTTAGCCAGTTCCACATCAATATCTTTCTTATTCAATGAAGACTGTGCAAGCAGGGAGATCAAAGCCCCTTCCAGTTCACGAACATTGGTATTGATATTATACGCTACATACTTAACTACTTCTTTCGGCATGTCAAGACCATCATTCTTCATCTTCTTCTCCAGTATCTCGATCCTTGTTTCATAATCGGGTATCTGAAGATCGGCACTTAATCCCCAACGGAAACGGCTCAGTAATCTTTCCTGCATACCATCAAGATCTTTAGGTGGCTTATCAGAAGTAAGTACTAATTGTTTTCCGCTTTGGTGCAAGTGATTAAAGATGGCAAAAAATGCATCCTGGCTTTTTTCAGCCCTGCTGAAGAATTGTACATCATCAATGATCAATACATCGATCAATTGATAAAAATGGATAAAATCGTTAATAGCGTTGTTACGGCTATGATCCTGAAACTGGTTAATGAATTTTTCGCTGCTCACATATAGAACCACTTTACCGGGATGTAGTCTTTTAACATCATTTCCAATGGCTTGTGCCAGATGCGTCTTGCCCAAACCCACGCCACCATAGATCACCAGCGGATTGAATGAATTGGCTCCTGGCTTTTCGGCAACAGTTTTACCGGCACGGCGGGCTACCCGGTTGCAATCTCCTTCAATAAATGAATCGAAGATATACATATGGTTCAACTGCGGATCGATCTGCATTTTTTTCAAACCCGGAATAACAAACGGATTTTTCACCGGATTATCAATCACCAGTGGAAAATTCATTTCATTATTGTTATAGGTCTTCATGTTGCTCGCAGGAATGTCCATCGAGCCATTGCGGCTGTTGGAATTACCACTATCCACCATGATTCGGTATTCCAGTCTTGCTTCTTTTCCTAATTCGCGTTTTAAAGTCTTGGCTAAAAGATTTACGTAATGCTCTTCGAGGTATTCATAGAAAAACTGACTGGGAACCTGGATCAATAATACGTTGCCTTTTAATTCAACAGGATTGATCGGTTCGAACCAGGTTTTAAAATGTTGCCATTCTACAATGTCTTTGATGATCTTTAAACAATTGCTCCAGACTGATTCAGCGTTCTTGGCCATACTAAAAAAGAGATATTATAATGAGTTAGAATATTCGCTTAAACCTTCAAGTTATCTTATTTTCTCCATTTGTGGAAATGTTGAAAAAAATAAATTGGGGGTGCGAATATGTAGACTTTATGTTGAAAAAAAAATTTTTTATTCCCTTGTTTTTTTCCCTATAACCACAGTATGGGCGTTTGAGAGATTTTTTCTCCCGCCTCCGGAAAATTGATAATCCAACCTCCCCAGCTGAATGCCTGCCCAACCTACCTGATTTACCACCGTATCACCCCCTTTCCGGTTCCTGTATTTCCTCGGCTCCTCAAAAAACCTGTGGGTATGCCCGCCGATGATCAGATCTATATCATATGATTCTTTGGCCAAAATCTCATCACTTAGCTTGTCATCTTCATATTTATCACCTAAATGTGAGAGACAAATGATCATATCGCAGCCCTTTTTCCGCAAATGCTCAGCAGTACGGTTAGCAGATTCTATGGGATTCAGATAGATCGTATTCCCATACAGGTTTTCAGGCACCAGGCCTTTCAACTCAATACCAATACCCAGCACCCCAATCTTAAGTCCTCCTTTCTGAAAAACAGTATAAGGTTTAAACTTCGATTCCATGGCTGTGCCTGAAAAATCATAATTACAGACCAGTATTGGAAACTGAGCATGTTGCAACTGTGTGGCAAAATTATCCAGTCCTCCGTCAAAATCATGGTTTCCCATGGTGGCAGCATCATAGCCCATCATGGACATAGCTTTCATTTCCGGTTCGCCTTTATAGATATTGAAATATGGTGTGCCCTGAAAAATATCCCCTGCATCCAGTAACAATACCTGTCCGCCTTCATTCCTGATCTCATTGATCAGCTCAGCTCTCGCTGCCACACCACCCAAACCCTGGTTACGGCTTCCATCCATAGGGAAGGGATCCAGCCGGCTGTGTACATCATTTGTATGCAGTATGCTGATCTTTCGGATTCCGGCTGCTTCTGACTCAACAGGTAATATAGAAGCGGTGGCCAATGCTCCCCCCGCCAAAGCAGTATGCTGAATAAATTGTCTTCGGTTAATTGGCGGCATTCACAACACGGTTTTCGATTTGATAATCCAGCGGCTTACCCTGCTGTGTGATCATTTGTACATATTCTATCAAGGCATCTCTCATTAAATAACCCTTATCCTGCTTCGGGATCTTTTTCAGCATATCACAATCACTACCCCCATTGGCCACATAATCTGAATTGGCGATCACATAGACTGCATCCGGATCGATCGGCTTTCCATTGATCATTACCTGTATAGCTTTTTTCTCTTTAATGGTCATCGTTAATCCGTTAGAGACCGGCCAACCGCCATCAGCGGCAGTTTTATTCAGAAATTGTTGCAGCACGGAACCTGTTACTTCCTGTAATACGATCAGGTTATCAAAAGGCATAAGTTCAAATATTTTTCCGGTAGTTATATTTCCTTTGGGAATATAAGAACGGATCCCACCCTGGTTCATAAATCCTGCATCTACTTTTTTACTGAATTTTTTTTCAGCCATCAACTTAACTGCATCAGCCATAAAATTTCCAATACC
>CANGOX010000178.1 GCA_947455605.1 Chitinophagaceae bacterium | reverse complement strand
GCACAATATTCCTGTGTTTGTACGTAACCATCATTTCGTCTCCCGGTTTCTTGCCAAGCAGAAAACGATTGAGTTCATTGGTGCTCTTTACAGGTGTATCGTCCAGTTTAATGATCTCATCGTTCACTTCTAAACCTGCCTCATAAGCCGCCGTGCCTTTGATGGTATTGGCAGCAATGGCCAGTTTTGCATGCTCTTTGGCTTTTGTATTGATGCCAAAATAAGGTCTGCCCTCGGCCGATTTAACCAGGTCGTACCCCGCTTTCGCAAACAACGATGCATAATCGATCATCTCATGCCCCAATATATATTTACTGAAAAAATTTTCAGCAAATCCCGCATCACTTACTGAAGCCAGTGTTTCCTGCATAGTAACAAGTGTATATGGTATTTCCGTTTTACCAAAACGTTTCCACATTGCCTGCATATAAACATCCAGCGATTTATGAAAACGGGACTGTAATTCCAGATCAAGCGCAAGGGCTATTGCCGCACCATAACTGTAATACGAGGTAAACATATTCTCATAGTTATTCTTATCTATGGAAACACCGGCATCTACAAATACGGCATGATTACTGGCCTGAACAGGAGAGTAGCTGAGTGCGCCCGGTGTATTGATCTTGGCATTGATCAGTGAGGCCATTACCTGTTGATAGTTGGCTTCATTACTCAGTCCGGCACGTGCCAGCAGCATTTCGCCATAATATTGGGTAAAGCCCTCTGCAAACCACAATTCATTACTCATATTGCTTTTCTCAAAATTAAAAGGCTCGAGTGTTTTGGGTCTGATGCGTTCTACATTCCAGTTGTGAAAATATTCATGCGAAAAAACTTCCTGCACACCTACGGCATAAAAAGGATCGATGGGTACGGTGATCATGGTTGAATTGCGGTGTTCCATTCCATCAAACTGTACAAATGGGTTTACACTCGCAATAAAAGTATAGCTGCCATGGTCATACACAGGGAACTCACCATATACTGCTTTGGCTTCCTGAACAATTCGTTTTACCCTGCCTGCAAGTTCATCCGCTTCGGAATCTGTGGCAGATGATTCGAGAGCAATACGCATGGTAAAATGTTTTCCATCCGGGTTATTGATATCCCATTGTCTGAATTTGAGATCGCCGATTTTGGTGGGACTATCCATAAAATATTGCAGTCCCGGAGCCGTAAAATGATTAGGGTTTGCGGTAGGCACCAATTGTGTAGCGATTACCCCTTTGTTTTCCTTCGGGATCTCAAAACTGATCTCAATCGGGCTTTCGTCCATTCCCTTCATCCATAGAAAAGTGGCGGGCATATTCAGGTGTATACTTTCGGGATCGATAGCAGCATAGGTGCCATCGGCATGATTGCCATATAAAGTATAGCTGATAGTGATACTTCCTTTGTGTTTGGCTACTTCATAACTGTCTCCGTCAACCCGCATGATCTCTAATGAGTTTCCGTTCTGGTCTTTTGCAGTTACATCATATACATTTTTGCCAAATTCGTGCGTGGCATACCTGCCTGGAGAGGAACGGCTCATTTTGAAAAGGGCAGGCTTTGACGGAATACCCGAAACGGTTAATTCTATATGCGCTTCATGGTGCACCGCATTGGGGAATGAAACCAGGTAACTGCTTTTCTGTGCAGCAAGCGATAAGGAAAATAAAAGGAAAGGGAGTAAAAAGCGGGTTGGTCTCATCAGAAAACAGTTTTAAATAAGGACGGTATTTTGCTAAGATAAGCCACACAGGTTATTTGAGGGTTGAAAATAGCTCAACGGTGCATGGGCGGCTTATATTCCTGTTAGTAGCTGATTCATAGGAGATTATACAAGCTGTTTTTTGTAAGACTTTCGCAATTTTAACAGGAAACTTTGATATTTATTAGGTAGGCATGCATAATAGCGCTACCTTTGCGGCCATTAATTATTTACAATTTTACAAATGGACACACAAATCACAGGAACTGTAAAGTTCTTCAACGAAGAAAAAGGTTTTGGCTTTATCAAACATGATAACTCCAACAAAGAAACTTTCGTACATGCAAACGGCTTGATCGATCAGATCGAAGCAAACGACAAAGTTGTTTTTGATGTACAGGAAGGACGTAAAGGCTTAAACGCCGTTAACGTGAAACGTTTAAGTTAATCACTGAACTTTCTTAACCTACTATAGGCCATTAAGCTTCAAGCTTAATGGCCTTTTTGTTTGATAGAACCCGTGAATCGTCAGTCGTGAGTCGTGAGTGCAGAAAGCATTTTACTCACCACTCACGACTGACGATTCACGCTTTATATTCTATATTTGCCAACTTAAGAACCGTATATGTCAGACATCATGAAGGAATTACAGGAAACCGTGGCATACATCCGCGCACAGGTATCCTCAGACGCAACAGCAGCAATTATTTTAGGTAGTGGATTGGGTAACCTTTCCAACGTGATCAAAGCAGAAAAAGAGATCCCGTATAAGGATATACCGCATTTTCCCGTAAGTACCGTAGAGGGCCATAAAGGCAGGCTGATTTATGGAGAACTGGGTGGTAAGAAAGTTTGGGTAATGGCTGGCCGTTTTCATTTTTATGAAGGATATACCGCGCAACAGGTGGCTTTCCCGGTTAGGGTATTGCGTTTGCTGGGTGTGCAAACCCTGTTATTGTCCAATGCAGCGGGTGGGGTAAATGTTCATTTTAAGATCGGCGACCTGATGATCATCAATGATCATATCAGTATGTTTACCGTAAACCCTTTATTAGGTAAGAACGAAGACCAGCTGGGTACCCGTTTCCCGGATATGAGTGAGCCTTATAGTAAAGACCTGATCGCTAAAGTGCAGAAGATCGCCAAGCAACACGATATTGAATTGAAACAGGGTGTGTATACCGGTGTAACCGGGCCTACTTTTGAGACCCGTGCAGAATACAAACTGATCCATATCCTGGGTGGTGATGCGGTAGGGATGAGTACTGTACAGGAAACCATAGCTGCCGTGCATTGCGGTATGCAGGTATTTGCCATGAGTGTGATCACCGATTTAGGGATCCGTGAAGAAGAGAATACCATCACCCACGAAGAAGTATTACAGGCCGCAAAAGATGCAGAACCGAAGCTGACTTTGTTATTTACTGAGTTGGTAAAAGCGTTATAGTGAGATGTGAGTAGTGGGTAGTGAGTAAGGAATTAGTGTCAAGCTGTTTCTCACTTCTCACAACTGACTACTCACTTTTAACTTTTCACTCTCTGCCAAACAGTTATTTTACAGCATATTTTAACACATGCGTTTACCGTTAGGGAAGAACATACTGATCATACTTATCTGTTTATTGGCGGCAGGTACACAATTGCCGGCTCAGATAAGATCGGGCCAGTTACAGAATCTCTCAACTACCCCTTCAACCGTAGGGTACGATAGTCAGGGACGCCCCATTAAAAAACAAAGCGGTAACGATTCATTACAAAAGAGGGATCGTTTTACCGATTCGATCACGATCTATTACCGTTATTTTGATTCGTCCCGGGTACGGCTTATTGATTCTTCCATCAATGATTATACAACCCGTTTTCCCTTACCTTATTACTACCATAACCTGGGCAATTACGGAACCGCTGCGCAATCCTTTCTGTTTTCACCCCTCATGAAAGCGGGCTTTGATGCAGGTTTTCATCAATATGATATATACCAGTATACAATAGAAGGAACCAGGTTCTTCCAAACCACAAGGCCTTATACAGAATTAAGTTATGCCTTAGGTAGTAAGGCAGAACAGTTGATCAATGTGGTGCATACACAAAACAAAAAAAGTAATACCAATTTCTCGCTTGAGTATCGGTTCAGCAATGCACCCGGTAACCTGAAGAACCAGAATGCCAGCCAGAATAATTTCCGGTTTACGCATCACTATCAAACGCTTAACAGAAAGTATGAAACCTTTCTGGTGTTGATCACCAATAAGAGTGCCTCTTCTGAGAATGGTGGATTGCAATATAAAAGTAAGCTCGACAGCCTGGCATTGAATGATCCTTATGAATTGGAAACCCGTTTGGGTAAAGCAGGTGCAGCAGGAAGAAACCCATTTAATACAACCGTTAATACCGGTAATTTATATAAAAACGCTACGGTTCTGTTCCGTCATCATTTTGATATCGGCCCAATCGATTCACTGGTTACCGATTCAGTTACCGTAAAATTATTCTATCCCCGTTTCCGGATCGAACATACACTTCGCTATACATCCAGCAGTTATCAGTTCTTTGATAATTTTGTAGATACGGCACGGTATCATCAATACTTCAACTATTTTCCTTCTAATGATACGATCAGTTTTAAAGACAGCTGGAAGGATCTGACCAATGAATTCAGCCTGATCTCTTTTCCGGATAAAAATAACCAGAGCCAGTTTCTGAAAGCGGGGATCGCTTTACAAAACCTGAGCGGAACTTTTAATGATACGGTTAAGGGAGGAAGTATGTACAATGTATATGCATTGGGCGAATACCGCAATCGTACCCGCAACCAGAAATGGGATATTGAAGCAACCGGACAATTATACCTGAACGGATTTAATGCAGGTGATTATTCGGCACTGGTAAGTATGAGCAGATCTTTGGGTAGAAAACTTGGGTATTTCAATATCGGTTTTCAGAATGTGAACCGTACACCCTCTTTTATCTTCGATCCGATGAGCCGGTTCCCGGTGAATAAGCCGGCTGCTTTTGGTAAAGAAAATATTATCCGCCTGTTTGCCTTCTTCGAAAATCCGAAAAGCGGCTGGAAACTAGGTGGTGAATATTTTGCCGTGAATAATTATATGTATTTCGATAGTTTTTTCTCTGCCAAACAGGAAGCTACCTTATTCAATGTTTTGCACCTCACAGCTGAAAAAAAAATCCGGTTATCTACTCACTGGAACTGGTACACAGAGATCCATGTGCAACAAACTACCGGACAACCACCCGTTAATCTGCCTTTCTTATTTACAAGAAACAGGATCGCATTTGAAGGAAATTTTTCTACGAATCTTTTTCTGTCAACGGGTGTAGAGATCAAGTATAATACCGGTTATAAGGCAGATAATTATTCTCCATTCCTGGGTAAGTATTTTGTGCAGAATACTAATACGATCAGTAACCGGCCCGATATAGCCGCCTATTTACATTTTCGAATCAAGAGCTTTAAAGG
>CANGOX010000177.1 GCA_947455605.1 Chitinophagaceae bacterium | reverse complement strand
GCCATTGGAGCAACCACTTTAAACGAATATCAGAAATATTTTGAAAAGGATAAAGCACTCGAACGTCGTTTCCAGAAAGTAATGATCGATGAACCCAGTATGGAAGATGCGATCTCTATTCTTCGTGGATTGAAAGACCGTTATGAGACTCACCACCATGTAAGGATCAAAGATGAAGCGATCATTGCTGCGGTTGAATTATCAACCCGGTATATGACAGACAGGTTCCTGCCCGATAAAGCGATTGACCTGATTGATGAGAGTGCAGCAAAACTCCGTCTTGAAATGAATTCCATGCCGGAAGAACTGGATAAACTGGTAAGACAGATACGCCAGCTCGAAATTGAAAGGGAAGCGATCAAACGGGAAAATGATGAAGAGAAACTGAAAGAACTGAATATTGAGATCAGTAATCTTTCTGTGGAGCGCGATACCCTGAAATCTAAATGGCAGCAGGAAAAAGAACTGGTAGAAAAAGTTCAGAATGCGAAAGCCACCATTGAAGAATTGAAGCAACAGGCCGATCAGGCAGAAAGAAATGGCGAGTATGGAAAAGTGGCAGAGATCCGTTATGGCAAGATCAAAGAACAGGAAACCCTGATCACCCAGATCACCGAACAGATCGAAGCATCTGCGGATAAACGTTTGTTGAAAGAAGAAGTGGATGCAGAAGATATAGCCGCTAATGTAGCCAAGGCTACCGGTATACCCGTTGCCAAAATGTTGCAGAGTGATAGAGAGAAATTATTGCATCTTGAAGATGAATTGCATAACCGGGTAGTAGGACAGGAGGAAGCCATTACTGCCGTAGCCGATGCTATCCGCAGAAGCCGCGCAGGTTTACAGGACCCAAAAAAGCCGATCGGTTCCTTTATTTTTCTGGGAACAACCGGTGTAGGTAAAACAGAATTAGCCAAAGCATTGGCAGAATACCTGTTTGATGATGAGAGTATGATGACGCGGATCGATATGAGTGAGTACCAGGAAAAGCATACGGTATCCAGATTAGTGGGTGCGCCTCCGGGTTATGTAGGCTATGATGAGGGTGGACAATTAACAGAAGCTGTTAGAAGGAAACCGTATAGTGTGGTGTTGTTAGATGAGATTGAAAAAGCACACCCCGATGTCTGGAACATTATGTTACAGGTGTTAGATGATGGACGTTTAACGGATAATAAAGGCCGAATGGTGAATTTTAAAAATACGATCATCATTATGACCAGCAATATCGGTAGCCATATCATACAGGAAGCTTTTGAGAATGTGAATGAAGCCAATGTGGAAGAAGTAACGGAAAAGACAAAAACAGATGTGATGGTCTTGCTCCGCCAAACCATCAGGCCCGAGTTTTTGAACAGGGTAGATGAGATCATTATGTTTAGCCCGTTGATGAAAAAACAGATCATGGGTATTGTGAAGATCCAGCTGGAAGGATTAAGACATTTGGTGGCTTCAAACGGGATTAACCTGAAGTTCAGTGATTACCTGCTTGAGTTCCTTTCTGAACAGGGCTATGACCCACAATTTGGGGCAAGGCCTTTGAAAAGATTGATACAAAAACAGATCATTAACTCATTAAGTAAAAAGATCCTTGCAGGGGATATTGATAAATCAAAAACCGTATTGGTAGATGTGTTTGACGGATTAGTAGTCTTCAGAAATGAAGATGAAAAATGAGCTGATAGTGATGAATAAGCAAAAATGAGAAAGCCCGTATAGCAATATGCGGGCTTTTGTTTTATATCTTTCTACCCGAAAATCAAACGTTATTAGCAACAGTTCTGTGTGAACGTCTTTTTATCTTTTTTTAATTTATAATTGATGACTCAAGTCAAAAGGATAACTTAAAATCTAAGCACTATATGAAATATTGTATACTGGTTGCCGGGCTTTTTATATCAGGAAGTATACCCCTCTCTGCACAATCTTTCCATAATGATTCATTGATACTGAAAACAGCATCCGGACACCCGATGCAGTACTATGTGTCTTTACCCGATGGCTGGACCAAAGAAAAAACATGGCCTATTGTGGTAGTGATCGAATCTGCTGATAAGGAATACAAAGAGAATGCACTACGTTTTGTGCGGGCACGAAAAAAAATGCCATTTATCATTGTGGCACCGTACAATGTAAATAATAGCCGATCAGGAAGAAGAGATCCGGCCATCTTTCCGTATTCTCCGGAAACCTGGAATTATATTGAAAAAATTGGCGATTGTCAATTCAATATGGATGGATTGACACAGTTGGTGAAAGATGTGCAGGCTGCTTATAACGGGGATGAAAAATATTATCTCACCGGTTTTGAAGCGGGAACACATACCGTCTGGCAAATGACCTTCCAGCATCCTGAAAGACTGAAAGCGGTAGCTACTGTTGCCGGTAATTATAACCGTAATAGTTGTATGCAGGATTCCGCTTCTTTTTCAAATGATCTGTCCCGAGTAGTACTTCCTGTGGTTGAATTCACGCCCGAACTTGATTCTTTCTATGGCCCCGGTGCCCTTGTATATAGTCAATGGCAAGCTGCCAGACAAGCGGCGATAGATCATGGATATAAAAAAGTATCCGAGATCATTGTGCCACATAAAGGACATATACCCTTACCGGATGAGGTAATGGAATATTTCTTTTTTTTACTTACGGAGGAGAAAAAGGAATAAAGTAGATTTCATTATAGGAAAAATTATATTATCTTAATTGGCTAATTAACTTTTATGAGATGCACAAAACTTTTATCAGTGGCTTTCTTTTGTTTTTGTTTTAACGCATGTAAACCAAAAGAAGAACCAAAACCGATAGCTTATGGCAGTAATGCCGCAGCTGGTAAATATTATGACATCCGTGGACTTAAAATGTATTGCGAAGTATATGGTGAGGGTGAGCCCTTACTCATTATCCATGGTAATGGAGGATCGATCAAGGATTTTTCAAACAATATCCCTTATTTCTCTAAAAAGTATAAAGTGATCATTGCGGATAGTCGCGCCCAGGGTAAGTCGGCCGATACCGGAGATTCACTCACTTATGAAATGATGGCTGATGACTATGCCGCTTTACTAACAGCAATAAAAGTAGATTCTGCCAACGTGATCGGCTGGAGTGATGGTGGAATCAATGGTCTTTTATTAGCAATGCGCCATCCTGAAAAAGTTAAGAAACTGGCAGTAACCGGTGCCAATTTGCAACCAGATACTACGGCTGTACCCCAGGAAATATGGGATCTGTTCAAACCGGATTTTGATAAGATCAAGGCAAAAGCCAACAAGTCTGCAGATGATAAAAAGCAATGGAAATTACTCAGGCTGCTTACAGAGCAACCGCATATACTTACATCGGATCTGGGAAAGATCGCCTGTCCAACTTTAGTGATCGGTGGCGATCATGATGTGATCAGGGAAGAACATACTATGCTGATCTATCATAGCATCCCCAAAGCGTATTTGTGGATACTGCCTAATTCAGGTCATAGCACACCCGTATTTTACAGCGAAATCTTTAATTCAACCGTTAATGATTTCTTTGTTAAACCCTACCGGATCATTAAAGGAGCAGACAGACTTAATTAAGAGGGGTTGTTATCTAAAAAGTAAAAGCCTGCAGCAAAAACTGCAGGCTTTTATAATTGGGCTATTCTTCTGCTTTATTCTTCAGTGCCATTAAAAGTGTGTAGGCTCCTTTTACCACAACCTGTTTGTTTGAAAAAGCCTCTGGATTTTTGATCTCTGTAAATCCATTTTCTTTTGTTCCGGTGATCACTTCGGTCATAAGGAATTTGTATTGGTCTTTGCCAACAAATATATAACTCCCGCCTTCATAATTAACAATCGCGTCATCCGGAAGAGCCATGGTTTTCTGGCTTTTTATTTTGATCTCTCCATTCATATACATGCCGGGCACAAGTGATTTATCGTATCGTTCAAAATGGCAATGAACATCCGCAACACGTTCCGGTGATAGGTCCTGGCTGATCAGGTTGATCTCACAAACATATTTTCTGGAAGGATCATTATTTGTATAAGCCAACAATTTCTGGCCTATGGATAATTTCTCAAGGTCTTTTTCAAAGATCTTAAGGTTCAGATGAATATCTGAAGGGTTTACCAATTCAAACAGTACATCTATCGGATTTACAAATTTGCCGATGTTTACATTTACTTTGGATACAAAGCCATTGATAGGAGAGTAGATGTTCACACTTTTTGAAATATTGGTTTCCGAAACTGTAGAAGGGTTGATATTGATCAACTTCAATTTTTCTGTCAGTGCACCCAGATTGATCTTTTGATTGGTGTATTCCATTTGCGCCTGTTGCATTACTTTATCACTGCCTGCTTTACTCTGGTTCAGTTCTTTTTGGCGCAGGTATTCAACTTCTGCATAGGCCAGTTTTGCCTTGGTGGTTAAATAGTCCTGTTGTAACTGAATATACTGCTGGTCTTCCATGATGGCAATCACTTCACCTTTTTTAATATGCATGCCGGGCAAAAGATGGGTAGATCTTAAATATCCTCCCAGTGGCATGCTTACTGAGAACATATTTTGTGGAGGCACATCGATCTTGCCGGTTACTTTAATGATGGAGGAGATATTTTTTTCTTCCAATTCACCAAGCCCAAGTCTGGCGGATGTTAATTGCGGGGCAGTTAGCGTTACCAGGTTCTCATTCACTGCCGATTGCGCATTTGTTTTTTCGGGTTCTTTCTTTGTTCCGCAGAAAGAAAAAAGAATCAGCGAAGTCAGGATAATAATATTTTTCATTTTGTCTGCTCTTTTGATAATAAATAATTAATGGAAAGAATACTCTCATTCAGCATTTTTACTGCATCCAGATAGTTGCTTTGAATGGAAGTAGCCTGATTGGTTAACATTACCCAATCCAGGTAATTGATCTCACCACCTGAAAACTGTTTATTGGCGGTGGTAATAATTACTGTTGCATTGGGAATTGCCGTTTTCTCATAGTAAGCTACCGTTTGCAGATTGGTTTTGTATTGCACCCATGCACTCTGGTATTGTGTTTCCAGTAATTGCAGTTGTTGCTGATACGTATTTTCAGAGATCCTTTCTGTTGCTTTCGAAGCATTTACCCTTGCTTTTTGAGAACCGGCAAACACAGGGATGCCAACACCAATAGATGCAGAAGTGAAACGGGAAGATGATCCATATAATACATTGTCTGG
>CANGOX010000176.1 GCA_947455605.1 Chitinophagaceae bacterium | reverse complement strand
GCCAATGATGTTGCTACAGATGACTCGGATGAATTTCTATCCCAATCTGACAATACTTTTATGGGCACTGTTAATGATTGAAAAGCAGGGTCAGATTCTTTTCCCTGATATGCTTTGAATAAAGCAGGTAATAAAATATCAAATGCTGCCAGGTGTGTATTATAGCCTGTGCTGATCACTTTATCGATCGTATACTGATTGGTGCTGTTCAAAATCTGAGCAGCATTTACACCCCGAAAATTTTCTCCGTTAGGTGCCATATAAACGGGAAAATCTTCTTTTTTCGGACTGCTTGTTCCCGATACGGTAAAAGGAGTTGAATTACAATTCTGGATCCAGCCTGTTGCCGGATTATGTACCTGTATCAGTTCTTTCAGCGTATGCAATCCTTTCCATTCGGTAGCTTCGGTTGTTCCGTCAACCGGTTTTGACCAGTTGAATTTGGGATCGCGTTTTGGCATAAAATTTCCATGCCAGTAGGCAATATTGCCTTTGTCATCTGCATACACAGTATTGTTGGAAGTATTGGCCAGCAGTTCCATGCTTTTGGTAAATTCTTCCAGGTTCTTTGCTTTGGTTCTTTCCCATGACTGGATAATACCTTTAATGGAACGGTTATTGGCACGAACACTGATCCAGTTTCCATTGCGTTTGGCCATGATTGGACCGTGATGGGTATAATAGGTTATAAACGTCTTAGTGAATAAGCTTCCGTTATATAAGTATTTGATGGAGATCTTTTTCTCCGTTACCGGTTTTTTCTTTTTATCATATTCGTATTCATAGCCGTTTCCTTTTTTGGTTACTTTCTCAATGTATGAATCGGCTACATCACTGTAACTGGAAGTATGCATCCAGCCGCAGTGTTCATTAAATCCCTGGTAGATAAAGAACTGGCCCCAGGTTACGGCACCATAGGCATGTAATCCTTCATCGCTTTGTACAGATACTTCCGGGCGGAAATAGAAAGTAACATGGGGATTAATATACAGGATTGAATTACCCGAAGCTGTTTTGGATGGAGCGATCGCAAATCCATTTGAACCACCGGGTAAGGGATCTACTTCTTTAGGGATGAGTGATGCTGTTAGGGTGGTATCACCCGAATAGAACTTCTTGATTTCGCCAACTCTTACATCTGCAATATCTATGGCACCAATGCTTCCATCGGTCCACAATAATGGGTACCAGGGTTGAAAACGTGTAAGTAAGGCAGGTTTTACTTTAGGATGTTTGTAGAGATAGTAATTGATACCATCTGCATAGGCATTCAATAGTTTCTGTAACCAGGCAGGGCTTTCTTCATAATCTTTGATGGCATCCGCTGAGTCAATAATCATACGTATCTCGAGATCATTGTACAGGTCTTTTTCACCATTCACTTCTGCAAGCCTTCCCAGTTTTTCTACATAATTCATTTCTACCCGCTTAAAATCGTCCTCGCATTGGGCGTATAGCAGACCAAAAACAGCATCGGCATCGGTACGGCCGTATATATGCGGAATACCCCAGTTATCGCGGATGATGGTAATACGCCTTGCCTGCTCATACCATTTGGTGGTTTCAGCTTTGGTAAAGGGTTGTGCAAGTAATTGCAGCGGAAGCAGTAATAACGGAAGAAGCAGTTTTCTCATGTTGCCGAAAATTGGGGTATATAATGGACTTAAAAGATAAGATGAAAATAATCGATTTGCAACATAAAACTGCGCCTTTGCGGCTCTGCAAGCGAATTTTTCACGCAGAGGCGCAAAGGCGCAGTTTATAAGCGTATTCATTGGAGAAGCTATTCCTTTTCCAGATTGTATTCTTTCTGAAAAAAACTAAGCATATCTGCAGCCCTTTGCTGGTGCCATTTCAGTTCACTAAGATAATTTAAACGGATCTGTTTTACCTGATACACAAGACCGCTGTATTCAGCCAGCACTGTTTCATTATTGTTCAGCAGTTTTATTGTTTCGCTTGTGTGAAGAATACTATTGATTGTTTCGCCATCATAGGGTAAAAAATACTTACCGTTAAAAATGGCTGATCCTTTTTGAATGGTTGGTATCATAAAATCATGCGTTGCATAATTTAAAGTCTGATTGGCATCATCTGCCAAACGGTTATAATAAACAATACTGTCAGAAGCCTGTTGATTGCTGATCAAACGCAAACCGCCTGAATTCTTTAGCTGGGTAATGGTGCGTAAAGTATACAGCATCGGATCAATGGATAACAAATGTTTTCTGTACACATAATACAGTAGCCGCACACTGCTGTCATTATAAGGTGGGTGTGTTAAGGCATTCAATAAGGTATCGAGCCCTTTAATATGCGATTCTTCTCTTGGGATAGTATAATCAAAACCAGCTTTATCGCTCTTTAAATCAGCCACAAAAGATCTGATGTATTCTTTTTCAATTTTCTTCTCTGAAATATATTCTCTGATATTTTCGGCAATAAACCCCATAGTTACCGCCAGAAAGATCATTAATCCTTCCAGCAGGTATTCTTTGAAACTTTTCTTTTCAACGTGCGGATGGTGATGTACTTCCATAAAATATGTTCAAAGTTTAGTGTTTAAAGTCTAAGGTTTACTCACGACTCACGATTGACGACTCACGTATGACGCATCATTTCAACTTCCTCCCAAAATACTCCGCCACTGCCCCATACACTTTCACAGCATTGTTCCAGTTCATCCAATGGTGGGTATCATCAACGATCATTAAGGTTTCATAAGGCACGCCTTTTTTTTCCAAGCGGTTGATCAGGTCTACACTCTGGTTAAAACGAACATTCCTGTCATCATCTGCATGAATGATCAATACAGGTGATTTCCATGTTTTAATGGTGGAAACAGGAGAGGAATTCCAGGCTGTTTTTAATGCGAGTTCATAGTCGGGTGCTTTTTCATATTTCTCTCCGGCTGTTGTGAGTGCTGCTTGTGTACCCCAATCATGTACGCCATGAATATCCACTCCGGCAGCAAACATTTTTGAATCTCTTGATAAGGCCATCGCTGTTAAATAACCACCATACGATCCGCCATAAATACCGATCTTACTGGCATCTACAAAGGATTGCTGTTGCAACCATTTACCGGCAGCCTGAATATCCTGGTACTCGGCACCGCCGGAAGCACCGCCTTTGGGCGCCTGGTGAAATTCATAGCCATACCCAATTCCTAAACGATAATTAACAGATAATACTACAAAACCCTGACTGGCTAAATATTGATTGGAAGCATAGGCATTTGAATAATAGTCAGAATAATTCCAGCCCAACAGCATTTGTCTTGGCGGGCCGCCATGCACATAAACGATCGCCGGTTTTTTGCCTGCACCACCTTCGGGCATGAAGAGTTGTGCATGTACAATAACACCATCTGCTGCTTTAAAGATCACTTGTTTGGGTGTTACCATTTTAATGGCAGAAAAATCTGCCGACACCATGTCTTTGCCATGTAACTGAACAGGGCCGCCTTGTTTCATTACCGCTACCAATGGACTTTGCTGTGGTGTTGCACTGATGAAAGCCGTTGTGTTTCCGTTATCCGTTAATACAGGTGTCCATTCCAGGCCACTGCCGGGGGTAAGTACCTGCATATCGGCTTTATCTACACTAACTTTTACCGCATGTCTTCTTTCAATATCCAATGCATCTGGGCCGGTATTGCCACTGAATGTCAAATATTTTTTATCGGCGCTGAGCGTGATATGTTCGCACATGAAGTTGCCCGGGGTAAGCAACAATTCTTTACCACCTGTTGCTTCAATGGAATACAAATGTGGCCAGCCATCCTGATAAGAAAGAAATACGATTCGGTTATTGGCTGCCCAATGTAAGTTGGTGCCACCATGTGTTGAAGGAAAGGAACCACGCAAAGTAACAGGTGCCTTCCATAACATAGTTTCTTTACCGCTTGAAATATCTGCTGTATAAATACTCCATGGTTGATGTCTCTTGGCCAATAATGAATCCGGCGCACCACCTGCGCCCGGTCTCCTTATAAAAACAATGCTGTTTCCATCAGGCGACCAATGAGGTGAATTATCACGATAGAAAGAAGCAGCGATCCATTTGATAGGAGAGTTTGCATTTGTATAAATACCAATAATAGAATGATCACCTCTATTGGCAACAAATAATAAGGATGAACCATTGGGGCTCCATTCCAATGAACCGGCAGAACCTCTTGTGGTGAAAAGGCTTTTTGCGGCAGATGATCCGTCAATCGGTGCAGCATAAACCTGCCCACCTTTAATAAAAGCTACTGTTTTACTATCCGGCGAAACTTCAGGCGCATCACCTTCAGATAAAAATTTTGTTTCGCCACCGGCAAAAGGAACTGTGCCCACCTGAACTTTAAAAGGATTGGTTTCATTGGCTGCATTAATGGGTAATCCGCCATCATAATTAGCACCATGATCACCTCCACGAACAAACACTACCCATTTGCCATCATCAGAAATGGTAAGACTGGTTAATTCCTGGCCATCATTTTTGGTGAAGTTGGTTACTTTTCTGGGCGTAAATGCCGGCCCTTCTGCCACATATACATTACGAACCCCCTGTTCATCCATGGCCCAGGCAATTTTAGAACCTTGGGAAGCTGAACAAAGTTCGGTAGGGAAGGGGTAGCTTTTAAATGACTTGAAAGGAATGTTTTGAGCCAGTAATTGAATAGGCAGTACCAGTAATAGTAATAATTTTCTCATGGTATGGTTTTAGTATGTTTATGATTTTCTCTCTGCGAAACCTCTGCCTCTCTGCGGCTCTGCGGTGAATGAAAATTGCATTTCACCGCAGAGCCGCAGAGAACGGAGAGGTTACGCAGAGCTGATTATGATCCTTTCATTTTGTGCCAGAAAAAGGCAACAGCAAAGCCAACGATTACATAAATGACGAGTTTGATGAGTAATTGTTTGGTTTTTGTGCGCATAAATGATAGACTATTTATTATTCTTATTTCAAATGATATTCATTCTTGATTAACAGGTGATGATGTACTTCCATGAAGCAGTGCTGTTTTTATGGTGGGTGCAATAAAAATCCTTCTGACGATAAGGAGTTGAAGCTTTAATATAAGACAGACAGCCGTGAAAAGCAAATAGTATGAAATTTTATTTTTCAATTTGCACTTTGCTGTTTCAATAAGAGAAAGACAGAAGAAGAATAAGCGTCTCCGTATGTACTCTTTCTCTTCTTTTCTTCTGGCCCTCT
>CANGOX010000175.1 GCA_947455605.1 Chitinophagaceae bacterium | reverse complement strand
CTATTGTTTGAGACGTTCTTCTACTTCTTTGGGTTGTGGTTTTACTGAAGGTTTTATTTTTTTAATATCGAGCGCTACATTGTTGAACTTCCAGCCTTTGGTATATTCCACCGGGCCATAGGCATCCGCAGATATTTTTGAATTACTATAGTTGAAATTGGTTAGTTGGGATTGTTCAAGTCCTACCACACTAAATACATTCTGCACATTGGTGGCAGTAACATTAGATACATAAATATCTTTTGCATGCGGAATCCCTCTTTCAACAGGGATTACTTTTTCCAACATGGATTTCCAGTGTGCCGGTAATGTTTCGTAGCTATAGCCTTTAGGCAATTCAGAATAACTGTAAGAAGGGTTCCAGTTCAATGTGTAATTGAAAACAAATTTCACAGAGTCCATGGTAACATTTCTGAAATAGATATCTTCTATAGTACCTCCGCGTGTGGTGGCAGATTTGATGCGTAACCCATTATCGGTATGTGTTGCTACCAGATCGGTTGCCAGCACGTGTCTGATGCCACCAGAAGTTTCACTGCCCAGGGTAACCAGTCCTCCACCCTTACGTGCCAGGCATTTTCTGATCACCACATATTCTGTAGGGCGGTTCACGCGAAGACCATCCCAATCACGACCTGCCTTTAAACAGAAATTATCATCATTACAATCTATATCGCAGTTCTGCACCAATACCCAGGAAGAGGAATCGATATCAATTCCATCAGTACTCGGGCCATTGCCATCTTCGTTGTTTTTGATGATGATTCCATCAACCGTTAAATGATGTGAGTAAAGTAATTGCACTGTCCAAAACCCGGCGTTTTTAAAAGTGAGTCCTTTGATCTGAATACCGGATGCATTCTGTACCAATAAAGTGCGTACACGTTTAGCATCGTAATCCACTATCCAGCGGAGGCCTTTGGTATCGTAGTCTTTACGCATGGCCCAGTATTTATCCCAGCAGAATTTGCCTCTGGCATTAACCGTTCCTTCTCCTGTTACAGCTGCATTTTTTGCATTGATGATATTGATGAGTGCCGCGGGCCATTTCATTTCTATACCGGCAATACGGGTATCGATCTCTGGATAGTCATCAAAATTCTGAGAGCCGAGGATCAACACCGATTTATCAATGCGGAGATGCACATTGTTTTTCAGAAACAGGGCACCACTTACATAAGTTCCGGGTTGCAGGGTTACCAAACCACCCCCTTTGGCTGCACAGGCATCAATGGCTTTTTGAATAAAAGGTGAACTGAGAGTTTTCCCATCGGCTATGGCACCATAATCATTGGCAGAAAATATTCTGCCGGTTGAGGGAAAGGATCTGGCTCCTGTTTTGGTTACCCAATCTAAATGATTGCTTTGTGCAAAAAGGATTGTAGAAAAAAGTAAACACAGTAAAGTGATCGTCCTTTGTTTATTCATACGGGTTATACGGTTTGAAATGGGAATAAACGGGATAGCAGCAAGCGGGCAGGATCCGTGTGAATTCTGAGTAGCATGGCAAGCATTCCCTTTACGAAACTAAAGTAGTCATTACTTTAATTTTATCCGTCCTGAAGCATCCTGACCTTTACATAGCAAAGGCACAAAGCAACAGCGGTTTCGAAGCGGATTACTGGCTATTCAGGAACCCGAACTCTTGGCGGGTAACCATCAATACGGTTCCATGGCGGGTTCCTTTTGGGAAGCTCACTTTGTGTGAGATATCCGTCCAGTTTACCAGGTCTTTAGAACTTACGGCCCCGTATTGATGATCGCGGTATTTATCAAAATACACGACCCATTCGTCGCCTATCTTAATAGCGGTGGGTCCTTCTGCCCAGTAATTGCCGGTGATGGGTTTGGATGGGCCGGAATAACCGCCTGTTAATGATGTAGAAATGGCTGTTCGGATATTCTTTTGTGGAACAGGTTTTGGGGTTTCATCTTTCAGGAACATTACAAATTGTTTACCATCAGGTATAATGGTTGCATCGATCACATTAAAACCTTTATCATATAATATGGCTGTTTTAGTATAGGTTTTGAAATCTTTGGTAGTCGTATAATAAATGCGGTGATTATTGCCATTCTCAACCGCAGCATCCGCCGGATATTTCCCTGCAATTGTGGTGGCCCAATAGATCATATATTCTTTTTTGGCAGCGTTGTAGGAGATTTCCGGAGCCCAGCAGTTTTTGGCTGAGTCTTCTGTTTGCATTACCGGTATATATTGTTGTTCACTCCAATGTACAAGGTCTTTTGATGAAGCGTATCCGATACCTCTCTCCTTCCAGCTCACTGTCCACACCATATGAAATTGCCCATCACCCCCACGGATAATACAGGGGTCGCGCATCAGTTTATCCTTGCTTAGAACAGGCTGCAGAAAAGAACTGTCATGTTTGAATGTTTTCCATTGAAACCCATCTTCACTCCATGCATAATGCAACCCATCTGCCCCATTATTGATAAAATAACTAAAAAGATATACCTGGTCTTTTTGTGAAAATGCGGCGAACGGTAAAAAAATAAAAAACAGTAAGCTGCTCAACCCTATCCTGCTTTTTTTATGCATTGTTCAAATTTGAAGGAGTAAGATACAAATCAATAAGACAATCTTATTCTATTCAGAACGGTATCTATCCACTTATTATCTTCATCAGTTATCCCTTAAAAAAAAGCCAGCAGTAGAAACTGCCGGCTTATCACGATTGCTTGCTTAATAACTATTTTAATAGCCCGGGCTCTGCGTATACAGGCCAGGGGCTGCGTCTAATTGTGATTGAGGAACCGGGTAGATCACATAATTGGCTACTACCGGACTGATCCTTTTCTGCACATCTTCTGCAGCGATCCATGCATTCATGGCAGTGATCAGGTTTCCGCTTCTCTGCAGATCAAACCAGCGATTGCCTTCGTCTGCAAATTCTTTTCTTCTTTCATCATACAATTGAGCCAGTGTTACATTGGTTCTGGCCGGCAATCCTGCCCTTGTACGAACAGAGTTCACAATAGCATCTACATCGGCCTGTGTTCCGCCGGGTGCACCTTTTAAGATACACTCTGCTTTCATCATCATGATATCTGTGTAACGTATTGCAATAAAATTCTCCCCCCAGTCGAAACGGCTTGCTGCAGGTGCTTTGGTTACATCGAGGTATTTTTTAAAGAAAGGCCTTACTTCTGTACTTCCGGCATTGGTAAACCCGGTGGTAAGCACGGTAGCCGCTTTTCTCAGATCACCTGTTTCATAAGCGCTTACCAGATTAGCAGATACAGGTATGATCTCCAGACTTCCGTTTGAATTTGGAATTGCCAAAGAAGTGAAATAGGTGTTTGGAGTTAAACCCCAAACATATGTTGCTCCCAAAACAGGGTTCTGGCCACTCACATACATCACATCAAACACAGCTTCTTTGTTGCCGGTTGGTGTTGGACTCTGGTTGGCATAAGAGAAAATATTGGCATAGTTGGCATTCATCGCAAACTGGTTGCTGTTGATGATGTCCTGTATGAGCGGCATTGCCAAAGCCCATTCGTTTGATGCAAGCCCTGGTCCTTCAACACCGTAAGTAGGTCCGGAACGGGCCATATACACTTGCGCCAGTATTCCTTCTGCTGCATATTTGGTTGCACGGCCCACATCAGTAGCTGAGTAAGCGGGGAATGCTCCTGTATAGTTGGTTGGCAGATTGGTTACTGCATACTGAAGGTCAGCGATCATGAATTTATAAATATCATCTACTGAACTGCGGGCAATACTGTTGGCTTCTGTAGCTACTACCGGATGATCGATCAAAGGAACTTTTCCGAAGTATTTAACCAGATCAAAATAGAAGAACGCTCTTAAATAACGGGCTTCTGCTGTTAAGCGTGTTGCCAAAGCTGTTGAACCTACATAGCTGGCATTCTTAGCAATTTGGTCTATGATGGTATTTGCCTTGAAAATGCCATTAAAGTCTGCATTCCAGGCTTCTTCCACATATACATTAGGTGCGATACCCGGAGAGAAATTATTGATCGGATCCCAATCACGAACAGTAACAGATACACCATAAATATTATCCGATCTGATCTCTGAAAGATTCAATAATCTGTCTGGATACCCTCTTAATGAATTATACACGGCATTCACACCCTGTATAAAATCACTGGGTTGCTGATAGAAGGTAGAAGTAGTTGCTGTTGAAATAGGAATTTGATTCAGGTCCTTGCTGCAGGATGCGAGGATGAACAGAAACGCTATGATGAATATCTTTTTCATTTTGCTTAGAATTAACATGGTTAGAAGGTAATATTTACACCGAAGATGAGAGATTTAGCCAGTGGCAAACCACCATAATCGCCGGCCTCAGGATAAGAACCGTTGGAACTTATCGTTGTGTTGGCTGCTTCCGGATTTAAACCATTGTAATATTTATCCTTTCCAAAGAAGTTTTCCAAAGTGAGGTATACCCTTGCACCGGATATGAAGGAACTCTTCACAATATGCTTCAGGTTATAACCCAATGTGATATCGCGAACACGGATATAATCTGATGAATATAACCAGTCTGTTCCCGCCACAAATCCAAAGGTTGAATATGCTTTACTGAAACGACCCGCTCCCTGGTTATCAGGAGAGATCCATCTTTCTGTGTAAGCGGATGGTGCATTATCCGTAAACCCTTGTCCGGTTCGGGTTATGGCACGACCCAGTTGAGAGTAAATAGAACCACCCCACTGCCCTTGTACCAATACACTCAGATCAAAATCTTTATAACGGAAAGTATTGGTCACACCATAGGTGAAATCAGGATTCGGATGACCTACGATCATTTTATCTGCTTCTGTGATCACACCATCGCCATTAAGGTCCAGGAATTTAGGATCTCCCACGGTTTCTCCTGAACCGTATACGGCTACTTTCTTATTCATATCATCCTGAGTTAAGAAACCGATCTGCTGTACCACATAGATACTATTCAACGGAGAACCTACACGGAGGATCTGATCAGATACTTCAAATCCGTTAGGGATGATGATCTGTGACTGGCCGGGTGCCAGTGCTACGATCTTGTTGCTGTTATGACTCAGGTTAACGGAAGTATTCCATTGGAATTTACCTACCAGGTTACGTGAATTGATCTGTAATTCCTGACCGATATTTCTTACAGACCCGATATTGTTCAGATAGGTCTGGAAACCGGTAGCTTCCGGAACCTGTACGTTCAATAATAATTGTGTATT
>CANGOX010000174.1 GCA_947455605.1 Chitinophagaceae bacterium | reverse complement strand
TGTAAACCCCCTGATGATAGACACACAAGCGTTTATAGATCAAGCATTGAATGAAACCATTACGCAGATCAAATCTTCGGTTCCTGCCAAAGAAAATGGCGAAGTGTTTTTTCCGGGTGAACAATCTGCAAAGACAAGGAGCGACAATAACAAATTAGGAATACCGGTTGATGATAAGGTATGGGCCAAAGTAGTGGAGCTTTCGAAACCTTCCAACTAAAATCATTGTATGAAAGCACTTTGTGTTGAGTCTCCCAATAATCTTGTGATAGAAGAGCGGCCCATGCCGGTGATACAATTGCCCAATGAGGTGTTGATCAAAGTAAAAGCAGCCGGTATCTGCGGATCGGATGTACATATTTATCATGGCACTTCTTCAGTGGCTACTTATCCAAGAGTGATCGGCCATGAAATTGTAGGCGAGATCATTGAGAAAGGAAATGCAGTGAAAGGATTTAGGATAGGTGACCGAGTAATTATGGATCCTGTGATCAGTTGCGGTATCTGTTATCAATGCCGCATCGGAAGACGTAATGTTTGCGGCAAACTAAAAGTAAGATCGGTGCATGTGGATGGTGGATACCAGGAATATATTGTGGTACCGGAAGAAAGCATCTATCATATCCCTGAAAACCTTTCCTGGGAAGAAGCTGTGATGATCGAACCGTTTACGATTGCTGAACAGGTTTGCTCCCGTGCAGAATTAACCAAGGATGATGTGGTGTTCATTATGGGTGCGGGACCGGTGGGGTTGAGTATCTTAAAAAGGGTGAAGCTGGCGGGTTCCACCTGTTATATATCAGACATTGTAGATATCCGTTTAGATTTTGCCAGACAATATGGTGCAGACCTTGCCATCAATGCGAAAAATGTGGATGTTAAGGAAGAGATCATGCGGTTAACAGACGGCAATGGGGCTACTGTTGTGATCGATGCGGTTTGTTCAACCAAATCATTCGAGCAAACGCTCACGTATGTATGTTCTGCGGGGAGAGTGATCTCATTGGGTTTTAACAAAGAACCTTCGGCAATCAGTCAGTTGAGTATTACGGCCCGTGAGATAGATGTTAGAGGCTCCCGTTTACACAACAATAAATTTCCCGTGGTGATCGAATATTTCAGATCGGGCACATTGCAGGTGAAGGATATGATCACGCATCGTTTTCATTTTCTGCAGATCCATGAGGCATTGAAAGTGATCGAAAATCCTGAGATCGAAAATGGGAAAGTAGTCTTGTCTTTTGATTAACACAACCCTCTGCGAAAACTCACCGTTCTCTGCAGCTCTGGGGTGAATACGAACCCCATTTCACCCCAAAGGATCAGAGAGGCAGCGTTTACGCAGAGAAAGTTTCGGTTATTCCAACGCTAACTTTTTAAATTTTGGTACTAATAAATGCATGATCAGCCAGGCTACCAGATAGGCTGAGGCGCAGATCATAAAGATGATGCCGTATCCGATACGGATATCACCCATCGCTTTATAATGATCAAATAACAATCCCGCAGATTTAGAGATCAGGATCCCTCCTACTGCACCGGCCATGCCACCGATACCTGTTACAGAAGCAATGGCCCGTTTAGGAAACATATCAGAAACGGTTGTAAAAATATTGGCCGACCATGCCTGGTGTGCAGAACCGGCAATTCCGATAATGATCACCGCAAACCACATATTAAAACTGCCGAGGTATTGCACCGTTAATACCGACAAAGGGAAGATCGCATAAATAAACATGGATCTTTTACGGGCTTTGTTGGCATCCATGCCTCTATCCATAAAATATTTAGGGAGCCAGCCGCCAAAAATACTTCCTACGGTTGTCATGGTATACACCAAAGCGATCGGAAAACTTAACTGGGTACCTTTTAATCCATATTGTTCTTTTAAAAATGCAGGCAACCAGAAAAGGATGAACCACCATACCGGATCGGTTAATAATTTTCCGAAAAAGAATGCCCAGGTCTGTTTGTAGGTAAGCAGTTTAAACCAACTGATGTTTTGTAAAGCAGACCCATCTGCCGCTACCGTTTCTTCTTTATCACTCAGTATATGATCGTATTCAGTTTGTTGTATTTTCCCTTTGGCCAGCATGGTTTCAGGTGAGTTGTACAGAATGCGCCAGAAGATCAGCCAGAGTAAACCAATCGCACCCGTTATGATAAATGCCCATTGCCATCCCATAGTTACCGCAATAAAAGGAACAACGATCGGTGCCAGTATCGCACCTATATTGGTTCCGGAAATCGCAATACCCGTTGCCAATGCTCTTTCTTTTTTGGGGAACCATTCTGCCGTTGTTTTGATGGCAGCGGGATAGTTACCGGCTTCGGGTACACCTAAAGCCACCCGTGCAATACCAAATCCCATCGGCCCTTTGGCAAATGCATGGCCAATGGCCGCAAGACTCCAGCCCAGTAAGGAGGCAGCATAGCCAATTTTGGTACCAATCTTATCGATCACTCTTCCCAGGATCAACATACCCCCTGCAAAGCCCAGCTGAAAGGCAATCACAATATTTGCATACACAGATTCATAATGTGCAGGATCGGTACCAAACACACCCGCGGCTTCCAGTTCCGGTTTCAGCAGGCTTACAACCTGTCTGTCGAGATAGTTGATAGTAGTGGCCGAGAATACCAATGCGCAGATCGTCCATCGGTAATTACCGATTTTTTTGAGTGAATTCATATGAATATTGAATATAATTGATTTCAGGCAGTTCCTGAAATGCATATTATATTCATGCATACGATCATCTGTTTTAAAAAATCAATATTTTGTATGATGAAATGTTTGCCTGAATACAGCAATTTTTTTTATAGCCGGATCGGTCTGGTGATCTTGCTTGTAATGGGTACCGCTGCCCTATGTTTATCACAATACAGCCCAGCCAAAAAATATAAACAGGATCCGTTGGTCTATGATTCAACTACAAAAAATTATATCACTACCTATCATCCCAAACCACCGGCCGGTGCCCCGAATATTGTATTGATCATGTTGGATGATGTGGGTTTCAGTACTGCCGGCACATTCGGCGGTATGGCTGAAACGCCTGTATTTGATGAACTGGCAGCAAACGGATTAAAGTATACTAATTTTCATACAACTGCTCTATGTGCACCATCAAGGGCTGCTTTATTAACCGGCCGCAATCATCATTCTGTGAATATGGGTCATTTTACAGAAACGGCTTTTGATGCACCGGGATATGATGGCAATATGCCATTTGAAAAAGCCACCATGGCAGAAGTACTGAAAGAAAATGGATACAATTCATTTATCCTGGGTAAATGGCATTTAACACCGCTGGGAGACCGTACAGCAGCCGGTCCATTTAACCGATGGCCCACAGGGCGTGGGTTTGACCGATTCTATGGATTCCTTGAATCGGCTACTGATCAATATTATCCCGTACTCTGGGAGGGGATCACCAGAGCAAAGACCGATACAGGATCCGGTAAACATTTGAACACACTATTGGCAGATAAAGCCATTGAATACATAGACCGGCAACAAAAAAGTGCACCGGGTAAACCGTTCTTATTATATCTGGCACCCGGTACTGTTCATTCGCCTATGCAGGTTGATAAAGAATGGATCGATAAATACGAAGGAAAATTTGATATGGGTTGGGACAGGTACCGTGAACTTGTGTTGGCCCGGCAAAAAAAACTGGGTGTGGTTCCGGATTACGTAACCCTTCCGCCACGAAATGAAAAAATTACTGCCTGGGATAGATTATCTACCGATGAAAAGAAAATAATGGCAAGGGCAATGGAAGCCCATGCAGGTTTTTTATCACAGGCAGATGCTGAGATCGGAAGGGTGATCAGTTATATCAGAAATACCGGGCAACTGGAAAATACGATCGTAATAGTGATCATTGGAGACAATGGAGCTACAAAATACACGGCAGAGATACCCGGTGTACCAGATGGGATGGAAAAAGCCAGCCACGAAGAAAAAATAACTGCTGCATTAAAAAATATAGATCAGATAGGCAGAAAGAATTTCAAAGGGGATATACCGCTGGGATGGACACAGGCCAGTAATACGCCATTTACATTATGGAAAGGTGATGCAAACTCAGAGGGTGGCACACATAACCCTATGATCATTTATGCACCAAAATATATCAAAGAAAAAGGTGGGATCCGAAATCAATATGTACACCTGATCGATATATGGCCAACACTTCTAGACTTAACAAAAGCCCATTTACCTGCTGTAATCAATGGTTATGTGCAGGCGCCTCTGGAGGGAAAAAGTTTTGCTTATTCGCTAAACAATAGCGCTGCAAAAAGTAAACACAACCTACAATATTTTGAAACAGGGGCATCAAGGGCATTATACAAAGATGGATGGAAAGCAGAGGCCTATCATCCGCTCGGAACCTCTTATAAAAACGATACCTGGGAATTATATGATATGCAGCATGATTTCAATGAGCGTATCAACCTTGCAAAAAAATATCCGGGGAAATTAAGAGAGCTACGAGAGGTATTTGAAAATGAGGCAAAAAAATATCATCTATATCCATTGCACGACTCCTGGTTTCCGGCCAACAAATATCTACAGATCAGTGATAGCCGTGAAAAAGAAGCTAAAGAAAACTAAGTATGAATTCTGGCAGGAGCCAGTATATTGTATTTTTAATTATTACTAGTGGAGCCCAGTTTTTTTGTTTTCTCGGTGATATCTCTGATGATTGCGTCCAGTTCTTCAGCAGAGTTGATAATATGGTTCAACAGTTCAGGATCTTTCTTACCTGGTTCTATTATCCCATCTCGGAATAAACCCACTAAACCCATGATCCTTGCGAGCGGAGCCCTTACCACATGCGATTGGGTCCATGCTATCTCCTTTAGTTGCCGGTTCTGTATTTCCAGTTCCTCCAGGATCTTTTTTTCCGGAGTGATATCCTGCAGATAACCGAAACGGGTGATCGTTTTGTCGGTATTCCTCTTTTGATGAAAAGACAGTTCAAGCCATTTCGTTTCTACCTGATTCAACTGTACCCTGAATTCTGTTTTATAATCAGTTATAATTTCATTCCTGTTGTATAAAAGGGATTTCAGTTGCATACGATCTTCAGCAATTGCGTGATCAATGATAAACGCTGGTGTAGTGGGTAATGTTTTATTGGCCAGGGCAGGTAATATTTGCCGGATCCCTTCACTGATATAACTTAAGGTAACAGTACCCTCTGTTGTCATTTCCATCTGTAACAGCGTGATAGGAATCTGTTGAGTAAGTT
>CANGOX010000173.1 GCA_947455605.1 Chitinophagaceae bacterium | reverse complement strand
TATGAGTACATTAATTTAGGTTTTGCGATGTTGGGATATATCATTAAAAAAGTAAGTGGCATCCCTTACAGTGAATACATCGAAAAGAATATCTGGAAACCCTTGGGTATGAACCAGGCGCAGTGGGAATATACAAAAGTTCCTGCGGCTGAACTTGCGCATGGTTATCGTTGGCTCAATGATCATTGGCGCGAAGAAGCTTTATTGCATGATGGCTTATATGGTGCCATGGGTGGAATGATCACTTCTGTTGAATCGTTCAGTAAATATGTGGCTTTTCATCAATCGGCATGGCCTGTTAGAAATGATGCTGAAGCAGGGCCGGTAAAAAGAAGTTCTGTAAGAGAAATGCACCAACCCTGGCGTTTTGCGGCACTGAATGCCAACTTTAAATATCCCAGCGGCAGAGCATGTGCGCAGGCAGCAGCGTATGCGTATGGATTACGCTGGACCAAAGATTGCGAAGGCCGCGAAACAGTTGGACATAGCGGGGGCTTACCCGGCTTTGGCAGTAACTGGGTAATTGCGCCTGAATATGGTTTAGGGGTGATCTATTTTGCCAATGCTACCTATGCTTCTACTTCTTTGCCCAATGTGATGGTGATGGATACATTGATCAGGGCAGCACAATTAAAACCCAGACAATTACCTGCTTCAAAAATCTTAACTCAAAGAAGAGATGAACTGGTAAAATTGATACCTGATTTTACTAATATCAAAACCTCGGGCATATTTGCAGAAAATTTCTTCTCAGATTATTTTACGGATGTAATGGCAAAAGAAGCCAATGCTGCTTTTACAAAAGCAGGGAAGATTAATAAAGTTGGGGAAGTAGTTCCTGAAAACCAGTTACGTGGTTATTTTATATTAGAAGGAGAGAAAGCGAATGTTTGGGTAAGCTTTACTTTAACACCGGAGAATCCTGCTTTGATACAGGAGTATCACTTACGTTCGATAGATAAATAAGTTAAACGTGAATAGTTAAAAGTGAATAGCCGTATTAGCACTATTAACTTTTAACTATTCACTTCAAACTTCTATTCATACTTCTTACTGTTATCCATCATGATCGCTTTGATCAACTGCACTAAACTCTGCAGATCATGAAAATCCATCACTTCAATGGGTGAATGAGAATACCGGCCGGGCCATGATAAGGGAATAGAGGGAATACCATAACTCAGAAAGCCCTGTCCATCTGTTCCGCCGGAAGTCATGCCGTATTGTATTTTAGTATTATTTTTTTGTGCCAGATTTTGCATATACTTCAGATTATTCCTACTCACAAAATTCACGCTTTCCAATACCCTGATCACAGCACCATTACCTAATGGACAATTGCCAAAGATCTTTGATTCCATAGGCGCATCTGCGGAAACATAGGTATCAATCGGATACACGATATCAATATCCTTCAAACTCTTTGCTGCAAATGTGGAGCCGGTTAGTCCGGTCTCTTCTTCTACAGACCAGATAAAACTCACTGTGAAGGGTAACTGATCAGGATTGATGTTTTCCAGTGCCAGTAATAATGCTGCACAGCCGGCTCTGTCGTCAAAACCACGTGCCGTAGCTTTTGAATCGCTTAAACGAATCATTTTTTTAGGCATGGTTACTGAACTGCTGCCAATGGTTACGCCCGCAGTAATCGCTTCTTCTCTTGAATGAAATCCGGCATTTACCGTTAGTGGAATTGTTCCATTGAATCTTTTGGTTGCCTGGCTGTAATTGTTGCGTGGCTCAAACAAAGCAGGGATATCTTTTGACGCAGTATGAACTAATGCAGCATGCCCTTCCCAAACCCAGTTGAAGAAGCCACCAAGTTCCTTTAAAACCAAAGTGCCATCATTCCTGATGGAATCAACTAAAAAACCAACCTCATCCATATGTCCCACAAAAGCAATATGCTGTTTGCCTTTACCGAAAGTGATTTTGATATTTCCTTTCGTATCCACTTCTGGTTTGGCCCATTTGGGTAATTGAGAAAGGATATGATCTCTCACCGGCTGTTCTGTAGTGCTTACTCCATATTTAGCAACCAGTTGCGATACGGTATTTTCTTCTTTCTGAAAATCTTTGAAAAAATCTGCTCTGAGGTTAACGGGTAAAGGCTTGATGGAAGCAAGATCCCAGTTACTGTTATTGATAGTGCGTAACCAGGTTTGTGCCAATTCATTAATAGTATTGATTGAAACCATTTCAACAGGTGTAGCTGTGTAAACAGACGGGAGTCCGATAGTATATACAGTGGCTTTACCCCATTCAGGTTGTACCGTTGAAGAATGTCGGAAAGCCACAACCGGTTTTACTGTTTTTTGAAGTGTAGAGATCCCGGGTATATTTTTATCAACCAATATTTCATTCTTATCACTGATCGTACCATTGAGGAACCTGTTAAAGCGAATTACCTGATCAAAAGGGCCATAATGATTTACTACTGTCTCAATTCCTTTACCATTGATCAATTCCAGCGTAGTAAATGCGATCACAACCGTACCGTTGAATTTCTGCTGTAATAAAGTTTTCGCAACCGCTGCCAATGCGATCACTGCAGATTTGGCAGTGGCTGATGGAGCAGCGATAAACTCTTCGGCAATGATCTGTGGTTTTTTATTGATGGTTAAAGGATCGAGTAAATGGATGCCTCTGGCTTCCACGGCTTTGGGTGAAGATTCCCCCACGTCGATAAAAGATTCCTGCCACTGAAATATATTCTTCGTTTTTTCAGGTACGGCACGCAGGCCATCATAATGATAGGAGGGAACCGTTGAAACACCATAAAGTGGTTTGGTATCTGTATTGATCTTTACTTCATTCCCTTCTAAAAACTGGTGAAACAGATTTCCCTGATGGCCATAACCAGCGGGTGTGATGCGCAGGTAACCATCTTCTTGTATCTGGCTGATCACATACCCCGGTTCATCTAAGGGTGCTGTAAAGAGTTGTTTGGGTGAACCGGATCCGATAGTGATCACAAGATTTCCGAGTTTGTCTTTTTTACAGACCCCCTTTTCAAATAATGCCTGTACATAGTTCGCGGCTTCTTCTTCGCGACCCGTTACGGCGCTGGTGTTGGCAAAAGCTTTGATAACCGGCAATAAGGTATTGTTTATGTCAGTTTTCTGTGCAAATAGCTGCAAAGGGAATATTAGAAGTAGAAATGATTTTCTCATGAACATTGGTTTTGTAATAGAAACGTATGTGTATAGCTGCAGATTCGCAGATTTTTACAAAGCATATAATCTGCAAATCTGCGGCTGGATTTTTAATTAGATTTTCTTCATCTCTCCCCGCTGCTCATTATTGATAAACCAGATCTTAACCACTTTACCTGCAGCATCCAGTTCAAATTCTAATTGACGGTTGCTGTCGTCTGCATAAAAGAATTTGGTATTCGATTCGGGTTTCAACTCTATATCCGCACTGCCATCGCGGTGGCGATAGAGTTTATTATCTTTTTTGATCACTTCTAAAGTTAATCCTGCATTGTATTTGCCCACATATTTGTCTAATAATGATGGGTTGATAGCCACTTCTTTGTGTACATAAGGCACTTCAACAGGTATATCAAACACGATATTTTCCAAACCTTCTGTAAGTGTATTCACAACACGCAAAGTATTGTTCTGTGTTATAGCGGTATTGCCGATCACAATAATAAACACATCATCCTTTGGAAATCTCGTAAGATGGCTATTAAAACCCGGTATGCCTCCGGTATGCCAGATGCGTGGATGTTTTTCTAAGGAGTCTATAAAAAATCCATATCCATAATTCCCCTTACCCGGGGTAAACATTTTTTGGAGAGAGCCGGCAGTAAGAATGGTATTGCCATACAGCGCTCTATCCCATTTGTACAGGTCATCTACGGTTGAGTACATAGCGCCGGAACTAAATGGCCATTCCAATGCAATGTAGGAAGCGTTTACGGGTTTGTTTTTGACCATTTCATATCCTTTAGCACGCAATGACAGGATCTTATCCCAACTGTTTACACCCGTATTCGTCATGCCAAGTTTGTCAAGAATATTTTTCTGAAGAAAGGTTTCGTAAGTAAGCCCGGATATTTTCTCAATAATAAATCCTAACAGGAAGGGGCCTGAATTATCATATTTAAAATTAGTGCCCGGAGAAAAATCATAAGGCTTATTATTAAAGAATGCGATCATCGAATCCCTGCTCCAGGTAAGTTTGTCTATTTTATCAAAACCCGGTAACCCGGTAAAACTTGGAATGCCAGATGTGTGGTTAAGCAGCATATGTATGGTTACGCTATCTCCTTTGTAAAAGGAAGGAAAGAATTTGCTCAGTTTATCATCCAGATTTAATTTACCCTGTTCCACCAATTGCAGTATACAGGCAGCTGTAAATTGTTTGGTGAGCGAACCAATTTCCATCTTTGTTTCGGGTGTATTGAGAATATTCCATTCCCTGTCTGCCATACCATAAGCTTTGCGGAGCAAAACTTTGTTTTGTTTCATCACCAATACCGTACCCGTAAAACCTTTTACCTGGTTCTGGGCCTGCATGTATTGCTCCAGTAACTGGGCATAATTTTTCTGAGCTGTTGCTGCCAAAGGAAACAACAGCAGAAGGATGATATATTTTTTCATGGTACTTGTTTACATGCCCATGTTGGTCTTATAACCAACATGATGACCGGATATCATCATGATTCCGGGTATAATGATCATTCATAGTTGGTTATAAGACCAACTACGGCGGCGGAACTAGTCATCCTCTTTCCAGCCCGGTGAATACGATCTTTCTATATGCTTCACTACATCTTCCTTATAAAATAAAACATCTTTAAAGATTCCCTTGGTATACATTTCTGCCTGATCACCAAAATGTGGCGAATTAATATCTCCGCTTTCTCCTCCGGCTAATAATGATTTAGCCTGTACACGTTTTCCGAATTCTATGGCACAGATAAAACTATTGCCATTGTAACCATAACGAAGTTTGGTGCCGGTGTAGGTTCTGCTTACAAAAGAAGGAAGGCTTCCCCAGGTAGAGGCTGCGAAACCACAGGGGATACTTGGCTTGGTATCATCAAATTTGTCAGCAAGATCACCACTTAGTCTTTGATACCGGTTGATCTCGCCCCAGGGTTTTTGCCAGCTTCCAAATTTCTGCGTAAGACTATTTACGGCACTGATCAATGCCTGTAATAAAGTATTGGCGGGTGTTTTTTCTGCAAAGCGTTTTGTTTTTTCAACTACATCCGGCGATTCATCAGGATCGCCATTGCCGCGCAGGATCAAAGACCAGATCTTCTCGCCCCATTCAATAGCCAATGATGTTGCTACAGATGACT
>CANGOX010000172.1 GCA_947455605.1 Chitinophagaceae bacterium | reverse complement strand
CGCGTATCGAGATATAATTTTTCTTATCCTGCACATAATCGCCGCTGTATTTATTTTTTCTCGGCAAAGTATCTATCGGATTGATCACACCTGTTTTTTTCGGGTCTTCATTAGAGTCGTTGATCACTACCATAAAAATACTGCCACTGCTGCTATAGATCCAGCCTGTTCTTGAGAACTGCATATTATTATCCTTACCCATTTTTTCCTGGCTGATCAGGAAAGTTGGCTCACGATTCACAGAAACCGAATGTGTGTATTCTTCATCCATGCCAGTGCGCAGGATCTCTTTGGAAGCGAGGTATTTATTTTTCTTATCGGTTACAAAAACAGCGAGATGTGTATTTTTTTTCACTGTAAAACTCAGCAGCAGGTAGTTCTCTTTTTCTTTCTCGATCTTTCCAACCGGATGGATCACCAGTTTACGGTTGGCACCTGTGATGGGCGTTAAAGCACTATCCGGAAAAAACTGCAGCAGGGCTTTGGTTCCGATGGTTATTGTGTCACCCGCTTTATGCAGATTGGTATCGGCTACGATATAGGGTAGATTGAGTTTTGGGAATACGGCAATGAAATCAGACAGTTTTACGGGAACATCTCCCGACAGGTCAATTTTCTTTTCCTTACAACCCCAGAGTGCCAGTAGCAGGAGGATAGGCAAACATCTTTTCATTACCGAATATTTCCATAAAAATAAGCCTTTCGGCCAAAGTGGGCCATTACGTCTTTATTTAATGGATTATATTTTTTAGATTTGTCTAAAAATAATTTTAGATACAATGAGCTTTACCACAACGGAAGAAAACTATATCAAAGCTATTTTTCACCTGCAACAAGGCGAGGGAACTGTGTCTACCAACGAGTTAGCCGCCGAATTACATACCAAAGCCGCTTCGGTTACGGATATGCTGAAGAAATTGAAAACCAAAAAACTGCTGAGCTATGAACGCTATAAAGGCGTAAGACTGAGTGCCGAAGGAAAGAAGCTGGCATTGGCCATTGTACGCAAGCACCGGCTTTGGGAATACTTTCTGGTAAACACTTTGCAGTTTGGTTGGGATGAAGTGCATGAAGTGGCGGAAGAACTGGAACATGTAAGCAGTAAAAAACTGGTGGAAAAACTGGATGCTTTCTTAGGGTATCCCAAGTTTGATCCACATGGAGATCCTATTCCCGACAGTCATGGTAAAATGGCCGTTCAGCAACAGGTAAACCTCATTGACCTGCCCCTGAACAAAGCCGCTGAAGTAAGCAGTGTGGGCAGCCAGTCAACTGAACTACTCGAATTATTAAAGCATAAACATATCGGCATCGGCACAAAGCTGGAAGTGAAAAGGAAATTTAGTTTTGATCATTCTATCGAGATCAAACTGAAGAACCAGAATCCATTTACCATCAGCCAGCAATTGGCACAGGCATTATTTGTAAAATTAGTTTGATATGACGCAGCGGTTTCATAGTGATCAGTCTTTAAGTGAGGTACACGAATCGGTAGATACAACAGCACCCCGCAAAGGTTGGAGAAGGATTCTCGCCTATATCGGCCCTGCCTACCTCGTTAGTGTGGGGTATATGGATCCAGGCAACTGGGCAACCGATCTGCAGGGTGGTGCGCAGTTTGGTTACAAACTGATCTGGGTATTGCTGATGAGCAACCTCATGGCTTTATTATTGCAGAGCCTGAGTGCAAGGCTGGGCATCGTGAGAAGAAGAGACCTTGCCCAGGCCAACCGCGAAGTATATCCGCCACTGGTCAATTTCTGTTTATACATTCTGGCCGAACTGGCCATTGCTGCCTGCGATCTGGCAGAAGTATTAGGCATGGCCATCGGAATTCATTTATTAACCGGTCTGCCTTTGATCTGGGGTACGGTGATCACGGTTCTTGACACTTTTCTTTTTCTGCTCCTGCAACGGTATGGCATCCGTAAAATGGAAGCCTTTATCATTTGCCTTGTGGCGATCATTGGTGGTTCTTTTCTATTCGAGATCTTTCTGGCACAACCCAATATGGGCGCCGTTGCCAAAGGTTTTATTCCCACCGCATTAAATAACCAGGCTTTATATATTGCTGTGGGTATCATTGGTGCCACAGTGATGCCGCATAATCTTTACCTCCATTCTGCATTGGTACAAACCCGGAAGATCAGTTCAGATGTATTGGGTATTAAACGTGCGCTTAAATACAATAATATCGACAGCACCATTGCGCTGAACGCTGCATTCTTTGTAAATGCTGCCATCCTCGTATTGGCAGCATCGGTCTTTTTTAATTCGGGCCATACTCAGGTAGCCAAAATTCAGGATGCACATCAGTTATTACAACCTTTACTGGGTAGTAAACTGGCCCCGATCTTATTTGCCGTGGCATTGATCGCTGCAGGACAAAGCTCAACACTTACAGGTACTCTGGCCGGACAGATCGTTATGGAGGGTTACCTGCAATTGCGGATCAATCCGTGGTTGAGAAGACTGCTTACTAGGGTTATCGCCATTGTGCCTGCAGTAGTTGTGATCCTCCTATACGGAGAAGAAAAAGTTGATGATCTGCTGGTGTTCAGTCAGGTGATCTTAAGCCTGCAACTTGGGTTTGCCGTTATTCCCCTGATCCATTTTGTTAGTGATAAAAGAACGATGGGACAGTTTGCTATACGTTGGCATGTAAAACTCATCGCATGGCTTGTTGCCGTGATCCTGGTATTTCTGAATGTAAGATTAGTGGGAGAAGAAGCCTGGAAAGTTTTCAACTCTGCCGAAATTGGATGGGTATGGAAGGCAACGCTGGCAATGGGTATATTGGGATTTATCTGGTTGTTTCTTACCATGACGTTCTTACCCATTTTGCAAAAACGTATGCAGAAACAAAGGGTAACCCTGCATGGTGAAACCGTTACTTTGGAAAACTTAAGTATTAAGAAGACCAATCGTATTGCCGTTGCACTTGATTTTTCAAAATCGGATCAAAAACTGATCGCACATGCGGTTGCACAGGGCCATACCGAAGTAACCTATATTCTATTGCATGTGGTAGAAAGTGCGTCTGCCCGGTACCTGGGTGAAGCGAGTGATGATGATGAAACCAGAAAGGACAGGCAAAGACTGGAGAATTATGCATCGCAATTACAGGAAATGGGATATAAGGTAGATGCTTTCATCGGTTATCGCAGTCGCGTAAAAGAGATCATACGGATCGTAAAAGAATCAGAAGCAGATATGCTGGTGATGGGTGCGCACAGGCACTCAGGCTTGAAGGATTATATTTTTGGAGAAACGATCGAAGATGTAAGGCATGCGTTGCCGATACCCGTGTTGATCGTGAATGTATGATCATTACATTATCGGATTAGCGGATTGCGGATTGTCGGATTATTTTTTCGCGAATATCTCTGCGTGTCTCTTTTCCTCTGTGGCCATTGTGATTAGGAGTTGCACAGAGGAGGCCTTAATACGGTAATAATTCGCCAATCCGCTAATCCGCAATCCGCTAATCAATTCTTCCACCTGCTATGGCTTTAGCCAGTTTCATCGCCCACAGTTTGTATTGTTTACCCGAAGGGTGTAATCCATCATTCGCAGAAAGCGTTGGGTCTTTGGCAGCCATTCGGCTGATAGAAGTTATGTCGATATAAGCTACATGATGATTCAGGGTTATTTCTTTATTGATCTCATTAAATTCATCGATCTCCTTACTGATCCTTTTGGATCCTCCGCCAAAGGGCGTTACACCGTAATCGGGAATGGAAAGCACAAATACCTGCCTGGGCCTGTTACCGGATAACCGGATAGCCTGTTCCAATAATCGGATAAATCGTTTCCGATAAGCACCGGTATCAAGTCCCTGAAACTGGTCATTCACACCTACCAGCAAACTCACTACCGAATATTCGGGAAGTAGAGTGGCTTTTGCAATAGCATTCTGCAGGTCTTTGCTGGTCCAGCCTGTTTGGGCAATATATAGTGGTTCTCCCGTCTGAATACCCATTGCTTTTAAAAGAATGACTGTTTGGGCGGGAAACCGCTCATTACGGTCTACTGACTCGCCAATGGTATAAGAATCGCCCAAAGCCAGAAAGGGGCGGGAAAGGCTGTCTGGCAATGAAATCAGGGCTTGTGGGGCTTTGCGGTAATCCGTAGCCCCCCAAAGAGAAGTGATTTGTAAATAGAAGCCTATCATCAAAAGGAATGCTGCTCTCATATTCCTATATACGGAGAAAATGGCAGGAATGTTTGCTCACAGATACAAGCGATAAAATCATACATTTGTGTCCGTTTTTATATTAACCTAAAGCACAATATCAATGGCACAAAAAATCAAAGTAGCCAACCCGGTAGTTGAACTGGATGGCGATGAGATGACACGGATCATCTGGAAATTTATCAAAGACAAACTGATCCTTCCTTACATGGAAGTGGATATCAAATATTATGATCTCGGCATGGAATACCGCGATGAAACCAATGACCAGGTTACCATTGATGCGGCTAATGCAATCAAGCAATATGGTGTTGGTATCAAATGTGCCACTATTACTCCCGATGAACAGCGCGTAGAAGAATTCAAGTTGAAGCAAATGTGGAAAAGCCCTAACGGAACCATCCGTAATATCCTGGATGGTACGGTTTTCAGAGAGCCGATCGTTTGTTCCAATGTACCCAGACTGGTTCCTAACTGGACGGCACCGATCTGTATCGGCCGTCACGCATTTGGTGATCAGTACCGCGCTACTGATTTTGTTACCAAAGGAAAAGGAAAACTCACCATCAAATTTGAAGGCGAAGATGGTACCGTTAATGAGTTTGAAGTATTTAATTTCAAAGGGGATGGCGTTGCCATGGCGATGTACAATACCGATGAAAGTATCAAAGGGTTTGCCAGAAGCTGTTTCAATACAGCCCTTGCTAAAAAATGGCCTTTGTATCTGTCTACCAAAAATACCATCCTTAAAAAATATGACGGACGTTTCAAAGATATTTTTGAAGAGATCTATCAGAATGAATTTAAAGCGGCATATGTGGCTGCCGGTATTACCTATGAACACCGTTTGATCGATGATATGGTTGCCAGCGCCTTAAAATGGAACGGAAACTTTGTATGGGCCTGTAAGAACTACGATGGCGATGTACAGAGCGATACGGTTGCACAGGGTTTTGGTTCATTAGGACTGATGACTTCTACTTTGATCACGCCCGACGGAAAGATCATGGAAGCAGAAGCTGCACACGGAACCGTTACCCGTCACTATCGCGAACACCAGAAAGGAAAACCAACTTCAACCAATCCGATCGCATCCATCTTTGCATGGACACGTGGTTTGGAATTCCGCGGTAAATTAGATGGCAACCAGGAGCTGATCGATTTCTGTCAT
>CANGOX010000171.1 GCA_947455605.1 Chitinophagaceae bacterium | reverse complement strand
TCGGGAGAAAGTGTGTTCACGACAATGAACAGGGTTCAAGTTTTGGATTGAAAATAATATAGAGAGGTGTCCGAGTGGTTGAAGGAGTCCCGACACAGTCGGGAGAAAGTGTGTTTACGACAATGAACAGGGTTCAAGTTTTGGATTGAAAATAATATAGAGAGGTGTCCGAGTGGTTGAAGGAGCACGCCTGGAAAGTGTGTATACGGCAACGTATCGAGGGTTCGAATCCCTTCCTCTCTGCTAAAAGCCGGCTATTTGATAGCCGGCTTTTTCATTTCCTTGTAAAGGAGTTCGAATCTCCTCCTCCGCACTTATACCGAGTGTAAATACACTATTTAACACCGTCTTTGTATCTCAACTTTGAGGAGTTAAAATAATTTCAAATGACCTACGGGGATAAATTCTATGTCTATATCATACAAAGCCGCAAAGATCTCTCTTATTATATAGGCCAGTGCGACGATCTGGACCGACGTATGTCTAAACACGCTGATGGGATGAGTAAGTATACAGCCTCAAAAAGACCTTTGCGATTGGTGTATTTTGAAAGACATGACAGCAGAACTGAAGCACTCAAGCGAGAAAAACAGATCAAGGCGATGAAAAGCCGAAAATATATTGAGCAACTGATTTTTAACTGGAAACGGTGGATTATATAAACAACCCGAGTGGTTGAAGGAGTCCCGATATATCTGGAGAAAGTGTATATACGGCAACGTATCGAGGGTTCGAATCCC
The DNA here is from genome assembly GCA_947455605.1 of Chitinophagaceae bacterium. Taxonomy (GTDB): domain Bacteria; phylum Bacteroidota; class Bacteroidia; order Chitinophagales; family Chitinophagaceae; genus Sediminibacterium. The sequence goes on along the minus strand of CANGOX010000171.1, from coordinate 4,758 downwards.
TTCCTCTCTGCGAGAGCCGGTTTTATGACCGGCTTTTTTATGTTAGGGTATGAATGATATCATATTTACTAGATAGGTCGTAAAACCCCTCCGTTCCGGCATAGCCGGGACACCTCGCCTGAGAGGGGAGGGAAATTTTGTGGTTGATTGTGGTGTTTATTGCAGTAGGGCTTTGAACTCATATCCTTCTTTCGTAAAATGATCCAACACTTTCGGCAATGCGATCTTCATCCGATCGAATGCTTTAGTGCTGTCATGAAAAACAATAATGGAACCCGGGCGGGTATGATAGAGTACATAACCGGTGCAGGCTTCGGCGGTAAGCGTAGTATCGAAATCTCCGGAGAGCACGTCCCACATGATTGTTTTTAGTTTTGGATTTTGAGTTTTGAGTTTTTTTAGTTGGGAGCGTTTGATCCTTCCGTAGGGGGGACGGAAAAGATTGGACTTAATAAGGGCTGTGGCTTCTTTTACTTCTTTTATATAAACTTCATCCTTTACTTTCCATCCATTTACATGATTGAATGTATGGTTGCCCACACTATGGCCTTCACTTAGAATACGATTATACAGATCAGGATGAGCGGCTACATTTTTACCGATGCAGAAAAAACTGGCTTTGGCATTGTATTTTTTCAATTCATCCAATACAAATGGCGTGGCAGTTTCATGTGGGCCATCATCAAATGTGAGGTACACCGTTTTACCCGGTTCTTTAATGCGCCAGATAAGATTAGGGTATAATATGCGTAACCACCAGGGGGTTTTTACGAGGTACATAGGGTAAAGATAGAATTTGAAAATCTGAAATTGTGCTGATTTGAAAATTAAGGTCCCCAAAACCCATTTTCAAATTTTCAAATTTTCAAATTTTCAAATTCTATCTTTGCCCTATGAGTAAGAAAGTACGGGTACGCTTTGCCCCCTCACCTACCGGGGGATTGCATTTGGGTGGTGTTAGAACGGTTTTGTTCAATTACCTGTTTGCCAAACAGAACGGCGGTGATTTTATTGTGCGTATTGAAGATACCGACCAGGGCCGTTTTGTGGCAGGTGCTGAAGAATACATTTTGAATACCTTGAAATGGTGTGGACTGGAGCCTGATGAAAGCCCACTACATGGCGGGCCCTATGCCCCATATCGCCAGAGCGAGCGGAAAGCCAATTACAAACAGTATGCAGAGCAATTGGTACATGATGGATATGCCTATTACGCATTTGATACATCTGAGGAGCTGGAAGCTAAACGTAAGGAAGTACCCAATTTTCAGTACAACCAGTTTACCCGCGGGGGAATGAATAATTCCCTTACACTTTCAAAGGATGAGGTGCAAGAAAAGTTAGTAAGTACGCCTTATGTTGTGCGCATAAAAATGGTGGAAGATGAAACCGTTGTCTTTACAGACATGATCCGTGGTGAAGTATCTTTCAATACCTCTCAGGTAGATGATAAGGTTTTATTGAAAGCGGATGGAATGCCTACATACCACCTGGCAGTGGTGGTGGATGATTATCTGATGAAGATCAGTCATGCATTTCGAGGAGAAGAATGGCTGCCATCGGCACCGGTACATATTTTATTATGGAAATACCTTGGATGGGAAGCAGATATGCCGCAATGGGCGCATTTACCATTGATCTTAAAACCCGATGGTAATGGCAAATTAAGCAAACGCGATGGTGACCGTTTAGGATTTCCTGTGTTTGCGATGGACTGGACAGATCCTAAAACCCTGGAGACAACTATTGGTTTTAAAGAAAGGGGTTTCTTACCGGAAGCTTTTGTGAATTTATTGGCTATGCTGGGCTGGAATGATGGAACCGACAGAGAAATATTTACCCTCAAGGAACTGGTTGAGAAATTCTCGATGGAACGCGTTCATAAAGGTGGTGCCAAATTTGATTATGAAAAAGCCAAATGGTACAATCACGAATGGATAAAGGGGTCTGAAGTTGAGAGTCTGGAGTCTGGAGTGAAAACAGAGTTTGAAAAGAATGGTGTTGTGATAACTGATCATACATTATTAGCGAAAGTAATCGGCTTGGTAAAGGACCGTTGTACATTGTTACCTGATTTTGTGCAGCAGGGTTCTTTCTTTTTTCAATCGCCGGATACGATTGATGTAGCTGCTGTAAAACCGAAATGGGATGAGAAGAAGAATCTGTTCTTTACTGAATTGATCCGTGCATATGAATTGAGTACCCTTTGGGAAGTACATGATCTCGAAAAGGAGTTCAAAGAGCTGGCAGCTGCCAACCAGTTAAAACCAGGAGATCTGATGCTGCCTTTCCGTATCATGTTAGTAGGTGGGAAATTCGGGCCGGGGGTGTTTGATATTGCCGCATTGATTGGTAAGGGAGAAACGGTGAGGAGAATAGAGCATACACTTGGTTTGATTGAGCATTAAGTTAGAAATATTTGCACGCAGACCTGACTGTCGGCAGACAGGGGCGCAAGGGCGCGGTTTGGGTTGCGGATAATCATATCATCATTATAGGGGCAGTTTTAAAAACTGCTCCTTTTTTATACCTTGTATGTAAATACTTTTTTCATGCGCTCACTAACCCGTTCTCATTATATAATTGCAGCCTTTGCGGTAGTTAAATTTTTAGTACCCTTCCTGTTGATCAATACACAGTTTGAACTGCACAGGGATGAATATTTGTATTTAGCCGATGCCGACCATCTTGCCTGGGGCTATATTGAAATGCCGCCTATGCTGGCCTTGATGGGATATATCAGCAAATTACTGGGCAGCAGCATGCAAGCCGTTTATTTATGGGGAAGTTTGTTTGGAGCCGCTACTGTGTTTATCATTGGTAAAATTGTTATTCAGCTAAAGGGAAATACAACGGCTGTATTCATTGCCTGTCTGGCTTTTTTGTGTTCGGGCTTTTTACGTATGAATATTTTATTTCAGCCTAATTTCCTGGATGTATTTTTCTGGACCATCAGCAGTTATTTTATTATCTGCTGGATTGATACAGATGATAAAAAGTTTCTTTACTACATCGGTATTTGTTTTGGATTAGGCATATTGGGTAAATACACGATGGCTTTTTATATCATTGCATTTCTTGTAGCTGTAGCACTTACAGAAAGACGTAAAGCACTGCTGACGCCACATTTTTCAGCTGCCATGTTTTTAGGGATCGGGATCTGTTCGCCCAATCTGATCTGGCAATACCAGCACCATTTTCCGGTGATGCACCATATGGATCTGTTAACAACCCAGCAACTCCGGTATAACAGCCGTTTTGATTTTCTTTCGGATCAATTGCTGATATCTTTGCCTTCATTCTTTATCTGGCTGGGAGGATTATGGTATATTTTGATGAGGGCAGATGGAAGAAAACATGTGGCCATAGCTTTTATCTATATCGGCATCATCGCGATACTTCTTTATTTCAATGGTAAGGGATATTACGCTGCGGCGATTTATCCAACACTGATGGCATTTGGCGGGGTTTGGTTCTCTAAAATTGCTGTTCCCAAATACAATATCTGGCTTACCTGGCTGGCTTCTGTACTGATGCTGGGGCTTACCATTATTTCTTTACCAATGGTTGTTCCGTTGATGGCGGCAGATAAACTGGCTGATTATTATAAAGCCATTCATGCAGAAAACAGTTCCATACTTCGCTGGGAAGATCATAACCAGCACCCTTTGCCGCAGGATTTTGCTGATATGTTGGGTTGGAAGGAAATGGCAGAGAAAACGGCTAAAGCTTATCACTCTTTACCCGATTCAGTAAAAACACAAACCATGGTGTATGGAGATAATTATGGTGAAGCAGGGGCTTTGAGTTTCTATCGCAAGAAGCTGGGTTTACCTGAGATCTTCAGTGATAATGCGAGTTATATTTTCTGGTTGCCGGATCATTTTACAGCTAACTATTTTTTATTTGTGACCCATTATTTGCCCGATGATGATGACGCATTCTTTAATCACTGGGGTAAGCGTGAGATCATGGATTCAGTAACGCAGAAATATGCGAGAGAATACAGGGCCAAGATCATTCTCTACAGTAAGCCAGATGATTCTGTTCGCATTATTGCCGATCAGCATATTCTGGAATCTCAGAAGCAGTTTCATTTGAAATAGTTTACTTTCTCACGTAGCGAATTAAAGCAGTAACGCAAAGTGCGCAGGGAACCGCAATGAACGCAAGGCCATATAATTCATTATCCTTGCTTCTCCATCATATCCATCACCGGCAGCCAATGGGATTGGTAGAGATTTTGTAAATGTTGTTTGTCTTTTTCTTCAAGTGTAACTAAATGATCAGTATTGGCAGATACATGGTCCGGTGTGCGGATGCCCGGGATCACGGTGGATATTTCCGGGTAGCTAAGAATATAACTGAGTGCCAGGCCTGATGCGGTTGTATTGTACTTCTCGCACAATGGCCAAACTTCTTCTTTCAGTACTTTCAATACAGCTTCAGTAATGGGAGGAACCACGCGATAACTTCTGTGATCATCATTTGAAAAAGTGGTTTCCGGTTTGATCTTTCCTGATAAAAGCCCAAACTGTAAGGGCATTCTGGCTATTACCCCAAAACCCTTGGCCGCAGCCTGCGATAAAATGGGCAAAGCTTTCTGGTTGATCAGATTAAATACCAGCTGAAACCCATTTCCCAGATCATGGTTAAAAAAGAATTCCGCTTCAGGAAAAGGATTAAAGGTTATGAGTGAGATACCCCAGTATCGGATCTTTCCCTCTTTCTGTAATTGCTGCATGGCATCAATACATT
>CANGOX010000170.1 GCA_947455605.1 Chitinophagaceae bacterium | reverse complement strand
TGGGAGAAGAAAAGGTATTGTTTATTGGCCAAAAGTTGCGAAACAGGCACTTCTTTGATGCCCAGGAGCAGGTTACAGGCACTCAGATCATCGGTTACTTCAATACCTGCCGGTATATACTCTTCATCCTTAAAACAGCGGTGGGCAGAGGTTTGTACGAGAATATGTATGTCGGGAAAATGTTTTACCAACCATTTACACTGCGCCGGTGTTAAAGCCACCCGGTTATCTGCCGGAACTTTTCCCTCTCTAATAAGCCCGATGACAAGCATTGTTCTACATTTACGGCAAGTTACGGAGTTTCGTATAGTCTGGAGTTAGGAGTCTGGAGTCTGGAGTAGACTTTAACTCCAAACTCCAAACTCCAAACTCCAGACTTTTCTACCATGAATTATTTCGAACTATACAACATACCCATCTCCTTGCAACCAGACGCTGCGCTGGTAAAACAGCGATTTTATGAACTGAGCCGTAAGTATCATCCGGATTATAGCAGTCAGGGTACGGAGGAAGAGCAGGCTGATGCATTAGAGAAATCATCACTGGTGAATATGGCCTATAAAGCTTTTTTACACCCTGATGAAACGATCAAATATGTGTTACAGTTAAAAGGTTTATTGGAAGAAGAAGAGAAATACTCCCTTTCGCCCGATTTTCTGATGGAAGTGCTTGATCTGAATGAGCAGGCCCTGGATGTATCAGAACAGGCAGATGTTGACCGGTTAACGGAATCCATTCACAACTTTCAAAAAGAGATCTATGAGCCTGTGGAACCGATTATTACGCATTATCAGGACGGTATTACTACCGAAAAAGAACTGTTGCAAGTAAAAGAGTACTATTATCGGAAAAAATACCTTGACAGGATTTTGGCGGGATTGAGGTGATGCTGTAATATTGCACTCCCTTATGCGGAACGCTAAATGCCGAACGCTGAACGCTTTTTTTATGCGTTTTGCTTTAAGCCTTCAGCGTTAAGCGTAAAACGCCCAGATGGCGGAATTGGTAGACGCGCTAGACTCAAAATCTGGTTATCGCAAGGTAGTGCAGGTTCGATTCCTGTTCTGGGCACTTTTGAATTTACAGAAACCCGTACTGGTATTAACTTGTACGGGTTTTTTATTTATCATGGCACAACAGAGGTACAAGAATTGTAAATTACTTTCATTACTCCTCTAACTCAATATCGATTTTAGATCATTTTGCATTAACGGCCTCCTGAAATTTTACTGCTAAGTTCCTGTCAACTTTTATCTCTGACCTGTTTGGCTACAAACATTTAAAGAAACTTTATTACTACATCAATAGTGAAATAATATGGTTTCCTTGGTCTGCAAATTAAATAATACAAAGTTTGGCTTTTACTATCATCTCTTATGAAATCAATCAAAAGCGAAATCTCCAGTTATCCTGAATCCTTACAAATATTGTTATTCGAAGCAAGATCCTCATTTCAAGCATGGAAAAGAGACTACAAATAAACCCAATTCACCCATTTGCTATTTTTTAAACCTATTAAAAAGAAAAGGAAATATTCTTAAATATTATTATATTTAGTAAAAGAATTAGTTATGGCGAAAGCTAAAAAAATTGCAGCAAAGAAGGCAGTACCCAAAAAGAAAGTGGCTGTAAAAAAAATAGCAAAAAGGAAACCAGTAAAGTTAGGACAAGATGGTAGTGGTGCAGGTTAATCATTTAAAACAAAAAACATGGCAAAAGCAAAAAAAGCTGCTCCAAAGAAGGCGGCACCCAAAAAGAAAGTAGCTACAAAAAAAGCAGCAAAACCAAAGGCACTCAAATTAGGAAAGGGAGGAGGAAAAGGAGGATAAGATTCTATAAACTTGAAAGTTTTACTTTTTTATCGGCCATTTAAACTCTCAAAACCAAGATCAGTTCCTCTAGCAAAATATTTGTTCCAAATTTATAAAGGTACTTGATCACCCTCAAACAAAAAGGTTCGCAAATGCGAACCTTTTTGTTTTTTCATACTACTGTTACTTAATGATCAGTTCAATTATTTGATCATCGCATAAAACCTGCTCTTGAATTTTGTATACTCTTCTTCCAGTAAACCAATCCCCTTTTCCTGAGATGCTGATAATGGTTCAATAGACGTGGCCACTGCAAAATAGAGATCACTCACTTTTCTTCTGAATTTAAACTCATCAAAGAAAATAGATTTACGATTCAGTTCAAGGATCTCGTGTTTGAATGCATCCAAAGTTTTGAGTTTAGCTGTTTTAGCTGCCGTATCTGTAGCTGCTGTTTTTGTCAGGGTTGTTATGGTACTATTCAGGGTGTCAACCAATATGGCCAACTGTTCCTGTAATCCGTGCAAACGCATTCCCTGCTTATACAACAAGTCAAGCGACTGTGTGGTAAACCCTTTGGCCGGATTGGCTTCGATGGTAATGATCTGCTCGTAGGATTTTCCGTTGGCTTTTACCACTATCTTATATTTCCCTGCGGGCACTTTGGGACTAACGATCGAAGAATACAAAACGTATGACTGTGCAATAAACCCACCTTGCGCTACTTTAGGCGGATTGATATTTAATGGCCAGTATACTTTATTTAATCCTTTTACACCAGTGCCGTTGAAATCTTTTATTTTTTTATTGGCAGCATCGTAAGAGACGGAGTTGAAGATTCTGATGAAAAATGACCCTTTAATTGAACAAAAAAGCAGTTTAGCAAACGCTTACAGCTATTTTGCAACATGTTATATGGGGCCAGTCTGTTTGCGAAATCGATTTTTTTCGGTTATTGATGTAAGGAACCGCTAAAAAACAGGAAGATTCCTGACCGATACATTCAACTATGTAAAGTTGAACCTAAAAAGAAATGGTTCTTTCCATTCCCCATGCAATTTTATTTAAGGGATCTTCAGGATGTACATTCCACAAACATTCCCTAACCGTCAACTTTTTATGTTCGGGATCAACAGAAATTACATGAAAAGAAAGTTTTGTTTCATCCTTTGATGATTCCCTGCCTTTCATGGGTGAATCGGCCCGAAAACAGGGAATACTAAAACCGGAATCCGGTCCTTTCCAGTCGTAAAATTCGCTATAATTGGTATGCCCATGAAAATAGGCTTTGATATTGGGATGGGCCAGCAGAAATTGCACAAAAGCCCTTTGCTCTATCAATGAGTTGTCTTTCACATTTGATCCGTCTTTGAATGATTCCTCTACAAGGTTCTCAAATTTGTCTGTTGCATTAACTGAATGATCTCCATTGGGGTTTTGAAAGAACCTGGCTTCCGGAATCGGGTCGCTATGCGTAAATATAAATGCGGGTGTATTCGTAGCAATCTTTTTCAGATCCTGTTCCATCCAGACACGTTCAGATGAATCGGGCCAGGCACTTACAAACATAAAGTGAAGCCCTCCCATATTCACTGAATAATGGATCTTATCTTTTTTAGCATCAAAATCATTGCTTGTTTTGGGAATAGCCGGTTTCATTTCGAGATTATAGATCCCAACCAGTGCCGCCTTATCTACCCATGGCTGCATCGGGCGGTGAAAGCCAATGGCATTACTAATATCATGGTTTCCCGGTGTTAACCATAGCGGTGAGTTTACTCCTGCTGCATTTACTACATGCAGTTTACCCAAATAATCTTCTTCAAACTGTTTCCAGGAAAGTGTGGCACTTTGCACTTCTGCTTCCTGCCGGTTACAAATATCACCGGTAATCATAACCCCTTCAATACTACCCACTTTCTCCCCTGAACCAATGCCTCCATCTAACGGTAAATGAGTATTGGGCAATTTATTCATCTGTTCAATCATTGCGGCATTAACGGCAACAGCGGGGGCGTTGGGGGTATTTCTAAAACTTGCCCTTGTTAATCCAAAATGAACATCTGAACAAAAAATGAATTGAAGATTGTGCTTTTGGGCAACCAAACTTCCTGAGATACAGAACAATAACAAAAATATTACAGGTATTCTTTTCATCATGGGCTAAAATTATGATGATGAAGTTCCGGTTTTCATCAATGGCAACTATTTAATACTAACATAATACGCAGACCATTAACAGGAAATTACTGTTGCGTATAAATGGACCGTATAGGCTTGGCTACAGGATGCTCCGCAGTAAACGTATACCCAAGTAGTTGGGCGAAGGTTGCTGCCAGTTGATCTTGATATAAGGTTTCCTTTTTTTTGATCTCTCCTAAAGCCTTGGTATCCGGACCGATAGCTGCAATAAATATTTGTCCCGCGTCACTGATCTCATCACCATGATCCTTCCAGTTTTCCTTGATCACATCCCCTCTCCCATGATCGCAGGTGATAATGAGGGTAGTTTTATTGCGGTATTGGGGATCGGACTGAATTGTATTCCACAGATCACGGATCATTCCATCTTCAGCCCTGGCACTTTTTAAATATTGATCGTATTCACCTGCATGTGCATAATCATCCGTTTCATCAAAACCGATAAACAGTACTTTGGGTTTATATATTTTCAGGTATTCTCTGGCGGCAAGGTAGGTAACCACATCGGGGCGAACATTGATCGGTTGAGAAGAAAGTGACTGCATATCATTCAACAACCCGAATTCTCTGGAACCAAATTTTAATGAGTCCATATCGGAATTGATATAGAAGCCGCTTCTCCATTTATTTAATATATAGGGAAAAACGTCCCATGTTGTAAAAGCGGCAACCCTGCCACGATATTCAGGCTGGTGATTCAGGAATTCAAGCACATTGGTATTCTTGTTGATGATCTTTTCATTTGAGTTTACAGCTGGATCGGGGTAACCCGTAAAGATCTCGTTGTATCCCGGATAAGAGAACTTATAGGGGTTGGCATTATCAATCTTATTCCCATAAACCCTGTTCCCGTAAATCTGACCCTGGCTGGCCACTACTGACCATAAAAAAGGAAATAGCTTTTCCCTTCTGAGAGCCGAATCCTGGTTCCAGAATTCATCAATGGTTCCGCTGCTGTCGCGGGTGAATTTTTTGTTTTGCAGCAAAGCACGGTCTGCGCCGTAGAATACTTCTTGCCATCGCATTCCATCCAATGTAACAATGACTATATTTTCTGTGTGCAAGGAACTACGTTTGATAGTGGATGGACGTATAAAAGCAGTTATGATCACAAGCAGTGTAACAACTAAAATTGTTTTTTTCATGTAGCGGATATTCGCAAAATTATCCCCTCATTATTACCCCAATATGTTCTGAATATTAAGAAATTATGCATCCTCCCTACATTGTCAACAGATATCGCTTTCCGCCATCCTTATAAGAATTATATAACTTAACATATGAATACCCTATATTATATTAAATTTAGGTTACCATTAAGATAAACAGAGATACATTATGGATAAAAAACAATTCCGCAAAGACATCGAAGTTAAACTCGATACTGCATTCGGTCATCTGGCCAAAGGAGCCGAAAAGAAGTTCAGAAAATTATTAAAAAAAGCTTCACATTTATTGGCCAATGGGCTTCACAAGCCGGACCCAAAACC
>CANGOX010000169.1 GCA_947455605.1 Chitinophagaceae bacterium | reverse complement strand
ATATCGCCTGAAACCAGCGGACTCTCCCATAAAAAAGCATCCTGCCATTTCCATACAATATTAAAACCAAAATTCTTTGTAACAGTTCGGTTACCAAATGAAAAATTGGATGTCCATTTAGGTGTATTAAACCCTGTAACAAACAGATCGGCTGAAGCATTGCCCTTGATATTATTATAATTTACATTACCGGACAGTGCATAGGTTTTATAGAATTGATAGGTTATACCCAATGAAGAACCATAAGTAACATAAGTATTCTTTGCATTGGTATATACCCTGTAACGCTCCTGTCCCTTACTGGCTGCATTTCCTCCTGCCGCAACTGTTGCATCACGGTTTCGGTCTACCATGGCAATCACGGCTGCATCCGAACCAATCGTTTCGCCGATTGGAACATATACCTGCACCTGTCCAAGAAAACCATCATAGACATTTGAATAAGCATCTGCATCAAGAATCAGTTTGTTATCAAACAGAACACTTTTGTATCCAACTTCAAATGAATGAATCCCTTCCGGGCGGCCATCAGGCAGATTACCGGCCTGTAATAAATTACGGTTAGCCAGGGCTGCAGCGTCGGTGTTACCAGCGGCTTTCACTGCAGCATTGAAAATAGCAACGGATGATTGCGTATAACTATTCTCACGGTAACCCAATCCTTCATTGATCACCGGCAGGATTCCTACCCTTTTCACACGGCCATTGTTTACATAAGATAAAGCCTCAAACAAAGCCGGGAAACGGTATCCCTGCTGATAGGTGAAACGGAAATTATGTTTCTCAGCCAAAGTGTACACAGCAGCAAACCTGGGTGTAAATTTTACGGAAAACGCAGGGTTATCATCTACACGAATGGACCCGTTCAGTTTGAGTTTATCCTGAAAAAATGTTTTACTCAACTGCGCAAATCCACCAAATTTTTTATAGTAGGTATCCTTCCCAAAACTACCATCAGGCAATGCCGTATTCCTGTCGGCAATTGCCCTGGTAAAATCAACAAAATTATTGCCATCCGGAATCAATGCATACACACGCGCATCTGCACCGATCAAGAGATTGGCAAATTTTACCGTTTCAGTAAGATCCCACTGACCCTCAACATGATATAAATTACTTTTCTGAATCAACGCTGCACCGCCAGTAATCGGTGCATTAGGTATGGAAGCCGATTTGATATCCCAGTTATTGATCTTTATGATGGAATCTTTCACTATATTAAACCGTTCAGTACCCGGTTCCACCCTGCCAAGATCAGCCTGCTGTCTTGCATACTGTGTAGCTGCTGCAAGATTGGCTGAAGTTAATGCACCGCCGTGTGTACCGGCATAGGCAGTTAATGCCGATTTATATTTAGCACCCCAAGCTGTAGCACTACCGCCTGTATAGAGATCCAGATTATCGGCCAGCGGTTTTACATTATAGGAATCGCCGGTATTCTCACTGGAAGTATAGGCTTTGATGGTAAAATTACTTCCCTTCAATTCCAGTTGATGGTTCTGTACCACTACATTATCCAGTTTCACTTTATTACCACGCTGGAATACACCATCCATCTGGCCGATACGATATGAATACATTAATTCAGTATGCGGATTGAAACGGTAATGCAACGCTGCATCAAATTTGATATTGGATACCTTGGGATCAACCAGATCCTTTTCCCAATAACCGGTTCTGGCAACTGTAAGAGTTTTATTGGCTACTCCATCAATCGTTAAACCTGTAACAGAAACCGTATTACTGCCGGCTAAGGCATCATCACCATATTTATTCCATCCATCGAAAGCAGCATTGTTATCGCCATCCAAAGCTGGAAAGCCCGAGTTTGCTGTAATCTTATTATTGGGGTTCTGATCTTTCCTTGTATCGGATATCCAATCGGTACCCTGCAAATAAGAGGCATTGATCTTAAAAGCAAATTTTTCATTAACAGCTTTGGCATAACGAATAGCTGTTTCCGTTAAAAAACTGGCTGGATAATCTTTCCCGTCAACATGATTTAATCCGGTTTTGTGATAAACACTGAGTCCTTGGGAGTTAAAAGGATTTTTTGTCAGCAGATTGGCCATTCCATTGATCGCATTCATCCCATATAAAGCAGAAGCCGCTCCCGGGGTGATCTCCACACTCTGTATATCCAGTTCTGTTGGGCCAATGGCATTACCCAAAGGCACGCCCAATGTAGCTGCCTGCATATCAATACCATCCACTAACTGCATAAAACGGAAATTATTGGGAATATTAAATCCTCTGGTATTGGGCACTTTAAAAGTTAAGGAAGAAGTGGTTAACTGTACGCCTTTCACATTCCCCAATGCATCATAAAAACTTGCAGCGGGTGTTTCTTTTAAAGCACGCAGATCAAGTTTTTCAATAGCTACGGGCGAGCGTAAGATTTTTTCCGGTGTACGACTGGCAGTAACCACTACTTCATTGGCAATATAGGTTTGTGTGGTCAATTGTATGGTGAGATGATTGCTCGTATTTTTTACAGTTATTTCCTGCGGCGTAAAGCCTACAGAACTGACGATGATCGTGAATGGTAATTTCTGATTGATGATCAATGAGAATTTACCGGTTGAATCGGTTGCGGTTCCTTTGGTGGTACTTTTTACAGATACACTTACGCCAGGCAAGCCTTCATGTCCCTCCCCCACTACACGGCCACTCAGGATCAATGCTCCATTCAGTTGGGCCTGCGAGACAAAGGGTGTTATTAAAATTATTAATGCAATAATATTTTTCATTTAATGATGTTTATAGTATTTAGAAAATTAAGCCCAATACAATTCCATGTCGCTTACTAAGCAACGGATACACTAAGGCAGTAAGAAAGGGATTGCCAGAAAGATTGCTACAGAAAAAGACCCGCTAAGATCAACATCGTCTTTTAGAGTTTCTGATCATGATACTTGGTTTGGTTCACAATACAGCTTTTAGTATAAAAGCTGCTGAAATGCAAACATATTATATTCCTACTAATTTAGTAGACTTTTTCTAAACTATTTTTCCCCCGTTGCCTAAAATATATGAATTGATTTTTCAACACAGAGAGCACAGAGGATGGGAGTTACACAGAGAACTGACTTTGTAAAATCAGGCAGGAACCCAGTTTGCACGAAGGGTAAAATCTCCAAAGGTTTCATCAACCAGTCGTTTATCAGAATAGGCTTTAAACAGGGTATCTAACGTTTCAAGTATTTCGCTTTCATCAATATTTTCCTTGTAAATCTTATTAAGTCTCGCTCCTACCCTGTCTCCTCCCAGGTGCAGGTTGTAACGGCCCGGGCCTGTGCCTACAAATCCAATCTCTGCTGCAACAGAACGTGCGCACCCATTAGGACAGCCAGTCATCCTAACGATCATCCCGTTATCATTCAGTCCATGTTTATCAAGTAACACTTCAATCTTATCGATCAATGATGGAAGATATCGCTGTGCTTCCGCCAGTGCCAATGGACAGGTAGGCAAAGCAACACAGGCGATTGAATTTTTTCTTACAGCGGAACGTTTCTCAGTATGTTCAAGGATCTGGAATTGTTTCAGAATAGAATTGATATTTTCTTTATCCTTGTCCAGCACATCACTGATGATCAGATTCTGGTTACAGGTAAACCTAAAATTAGCTTTCCCGGTTTTTGCTACTTCCAGTAAAGCCGTTTTCAATGCAACCGTTTCATCATCCAGTACGCGGCCGTTCTCAACAAACACCGTATAATACCATTGGCCGGTTTCATTTTGCTGCCAGCCATACAGATCGGCACGCTCTGTAAATTCAATGGGAACAACAGGGGCCAATGCAAAGCCAGTCCGCTTTTCTAGTTCTGCTATGTACCAATTCAACCCATATTTATCGATGGTATATTTTAGCCTGGCCAGTTTCCGGTCACTGCGGTTACCATAATCGCGCTGGATCGTTACGATCTCATAAATAGTTTTCAATAATTTTTCTTCGTCCTCCACAAAACCAATAGGTGACGCAAGCCTTGGATAGGTTTCTGTATTGCCATGCGTACTCGACAAACCACCCCCAATTGCCATATTGAAACCTTTCAATTGTCCATCTTTTACCACTGCTATCAAACCAATATCATTGGCATATACATCCACATCATTATTAGGTGGTATGGCTATCGCAATCTTGAATTTACGGGGCAGGTACCTGTCCTGGTACAAAGGATCTTCCTCTTCTTTCTTATCTACAATCTGTTCTTCATCCAGCCAGATCTCATAATAAGCTTTGGTTTTAGGCATCAGCAGATTACTGATCTTATCTGCATACGCAAATATCTCTGCATGCAGGGGTGATTGTGCGGGATGTGAACTGCACAGTACATTCCGGTTAATATCACCACAGGTAGCAATGGAATCCAGTTTAGCTTCATTAAAGGCTTTGATCGTAGGTTTGATATTGGATTTGATGATGCCATGCAGCTGTATCGTTTGCCGGCTGGTGATCTTGATCACACCGGTTGAGTTCTCACCTGCAATATCATGTACGGCTAACCATTTCTCGGGTGTAAGAAATCCACCGGGCAAACGCAAGCGAATCATATAAGAATATAACCGATCCAGTTTTTTAGCAGCCCTCTCTTCACGCCTGTCGCGATCATCCTGTTGATACATGCCATGGAATTTAACCACGGCCTGGTCATCTTCACGGATCGCACCGGTAATCTCATCACGCAGACTCTCTTTGATACTGCCACGCAGGTTATCACTTGCCTGTTTGATCTTCTCTATGGGTGATGGTTTATTCTTTTCTGACATAAAATTATTCTTCGCGGCTTTGCGTCTTAGCGGAAAAAATGCACGCAGAGGCGCGAAGTCGCAGTTTTTTAGTTAATAAACATCTTTGGAATACCGCACTGATTCTTTCAGTTCTTCAAAATAATTGAAAGTAGCTCCGGCAGAGAGACCACTATAGGTTTCAATGATCTGCAGTAACACTTTTTCTACTTCCACGCTCATCTCTGCTTTTTCTCCACATACATAGACATATGCCCCCGACTGTATCCATTTAAACACTTCTTTACCATGCTCAAGTAATCTGTGCCATACCGTTATTCCGTACGGTTTATCTTTAGAAAAAGCCAGATTGACTCTTGTGAGTACCCCTGTTTGATACCAGTTCTGGATCTCGGTTTGGTAAAGAAAATCCGTTTCAAAATGATCTTCGCCAAAGAATAACCAGTTTTTGCCCGTTGCGCCAACTGCATCTCTTTCACTAAAGAAAGAACGGAAAGCTGCGATACCTGTGCCGGGTGTGATCATCAACACATCTTTATCAGCTGCCGGAAGTTTAAAGCGTTTGTTTTTCTGAACAAAAAAATGAAAGCTATCTGACTCCTTCAACTGAGAAAGATAATCAGAGCAAACACCCGTTTTTCTCTCACCATTCACTTCAAACATATCTTTACCAACCGTGAGGTGAATCTCTCCTTCATGTGCAGATGGCGATGAAGCGATCGTATAGATCCTGGGAGATTGGGCTGGCAATATCTGCAGCACTTCTTCAAATTGTGCCACATCTTTTACCGGATATGTATTCAAGAGATCGATCAGGTCTGTTTTTGTATCCGGAATTTCTTGTCCTACTATAGCTGCATACTTCTTTACTACCCGCTCATGCAGGTATTGGATATTCGGTTTTGTTT
>CANGOX010000168.1 GCA_947455605.1 Chitinophagaceae bacterium | reverse complement strand
GAGTGGAGTTAGATTTATATTTACACAACAATTGGAGAAACGATTTATGGAAAATGAGTTTTGATGGAAACGATAAACTTCTAACAGGGTTTTCGAACGATAGCAGCATTAAACAATCTTATCCAAACTGGTTAAGTAATGGCAGTAGCCTAAGTCCGGCAGGTAATGATGCAGTAAATATTTATTTACCGGGCACATGTAGTTTAATTAATTCTGTAAGAGGAACAAGTTTATACAGGATAATCACTACTGTGTCACATAGTTCCTCCAACTTTGTTCTAAGTTGCAGTGATGCAGGTGGCATTTTAAATGACACTTGTCAGAGAAGTTGGTCAATGGATAATCTTAAAGTAAGTGTTTTTAAGAATTAAATCTACAGCTATTTATTATTCCTTCTTCATGATGAATAATTTAATTGATCTCTACGAATAAATTAAAGTTATATAAAATCATAGCTCACGCATTAAGTCAAAAATATCAATTATCACCTTTCTATATTTAATGACAAAAAATTTCTTCTATAACGTACTATTATCAATAGTAAACATACTTTTCCCAATACTTAGCTTTCCATATGCTTCAAGAATATTGGGGCCTCATGGAATTGGAAAGGTTCAGTTCATCATCTCCCTTGCACAATATTTTGCCTTGTTTGCAGCATTAGGCATCCCTATATATGGTATAACTCAGGCAGCCCGGTACAAAGATGACAAGCAAAAACTTTCTACTATTTTTACCGAATTAACCGCTATTTTTTTCATTGCAAGCCTCCTTCTATTTGTATTTTACCTAATAACCATTTTTAGCTTTCCTTTTTTTGCTTCAGACAGACCATTATATATCTATGCCGGCATTTTGATTTTATTAAGTTTTTGTTATACGGACTGGTATTACTCAGGAATCCAGCAATTTAAAATCATTGCTATTCGTTCCATAATTGTAAAAATCCTGTCTCTGACCCTTTTGTATGTTTTTGTAAGAACAGAAAATGATTTCAAACAATATCTTCTAATCATTGTTTTCTCCATTCTTGGCAATCAGCTATTCGGCTTTTTGATGATTGCTCGAAATACCGATTTTCGATTTACTGGCATAGACCTACAAAAACATTTCAAGCCACTTCTCTTCATTTTTGGAGCTACCATAGCTGCCAGTATATACACAGTTTTAGACACGGTGCTATTGGGGTTTTTATCGAACGAAACTGCCGTTGGATTATATACGGCGTCTACAAAACTCATCAAACTAACCATCCCTTTTGTAACTTCAATGGGGGTTATTCTGATACCTGTCATATCAAAGAATTTTGCAGAAAATAATATGAAGGGGATCAAAGAATCCCTAGACAAATCATTTAACTTTCTTGTATGCCTTGCTGTTCCTATTGGAGCCGGAATGGCAATCCTGGCTCCAGAATTTATTGCTGTATTCTCAGGAAGTCGGTTTGCAGAAGCGACAAAAAGCATGCAGATACTTTCGCTGTTACCATTATTAATCGGTTTTGGGCATTTTTTTTCATACCAGATCCTAATCCCTGCAGGAAAAAACAAGGAAATTTTTTATTCGATGCTTATCGGTGTTCTTGTGAGCCTGACTTTGAATTTTATACTAGTCCCCTATCTAAAAGAAACGGGGGCAGCTATAGCGAATGTTTTTACAGAGTTTATGGTTACGATGGCCTATTTCTATTTTATCAGGCGGCATTTCGAACTCCGTTATAATTGGCGATTACTTGGTCAATCACTAGTTAGTATTTTATCATTTTACCCTATTATATTATCAGTAAGACATTTAAACATAGGGGCGAATACTATTTTATTAATAACAATTCCAATCTGCGCATGTATCTATTTATGGATCCAATTATATATTTTCAGAAATTCATTCATCTTTGCTTTCATGGCTTTGCTTAAAAACAAGTTTCCCCTTAATAAGTCTTAACCCCTACGAATACTAACTTTTCAGGCAATAATTCAGTACTTACTATTAACACTGTCGTAAACATACATTAGGCGGTATCCCGCTACTACAAAAATGACACTTACCGGCGGCATTGTATTTTGGGTGGTGTATGACCAGATAATTGGATCATTTTGCACTAACCTGCCACTGAAAATGTTCTGCCAAAATATAATCAGTTTAAAAATTATCAGGAATTCAATACTTTTACCTGACTCTACAACCAGCCTTGAGTATTATATTATATGTATCAGCAATGAAGAAAGCATTTACGATTTGTTCAAATAATTATTTAGCACAGGCAAAAACATTAGCCGATTCTTTCTCATGCTTCAACCCTGACTATGATTTCACAATTTGTCTGGTTGACACTTTTTCTGAAGAAATCGATTACTCTTTTTTTAAGCCATATGAAATCATTTGTATCGAAAACCTGCAGATTGAGCAGTTGGCTGCGATGATTGAAAAATATGATATTACAGAACTAAATACGGCTGTTAAGCCATTCATTTTCCATTTTTTATTTAAGACAAGTCCAGATACCGATTCTATCATATATCTTGATCCCGATATTCTTATATATCAGCCATTCACTTATCTGGAAACCTGTTTGAACGCATACGACATCTTGCTTACACCTCATTTATTTTCACCCATAGAAGATGATTTGTCGCCTTCAGAACCGGACATATTAAATGCAGGGCTTTATAATCTCGGGTTTATTGCTGTAAGAAGAAGCGCCGAATCATTCAGATTCATCGACTGGTGGCAGAACCGGTTGAAAGATCGTTGTATTATTGACTTTGCGAACGGGTTGTTTGTTGATCAGTTATGGATAAATTTTGTTCCGCTTTATTTTAAAAATACCCTGATAATTGAAAAACCTGGCTACAATGTAGCCTACTGGAACTTACATGAAAGAGAAGTATCCATCTGTGAAAATTCTTATTGCATTAATAAAGAATTCAAGCTGGTTTTTTTTCATTTTAGTGGCTATCAAATGACTAATCCAAAAAATATTTCTAAATACCAGAACCGATTCACCTTTTTCGCGAGGCCGGATATTGTTCCACTTTTTAAAGAATATCATAGTCTCGTTACGAAAAACAAGTATGCCGAATTCATCAACATCCCATGCCATTATATTGGGCTAAAAAGACAAAAGCCAGCTAAAAATAAAAGGACTGTAAGAAGTCTCATGAAGAAAGTATATAAACATTTTCGGTAACTAATAATAATATCAACCTCTTGCAAGGCTAATTGTCTGGTGAGATCAATTGTTGATAAAAGAAATTATAAAGGCCCTTGTATCTGAAATCCCAAAGGCTAAAAAAGAATGATATCCCACGATAATGAAAACACTGATTCTGGAAATACAAAATGGCGGGTTGGGAGATCACCTGTTCTATAGTCATCTTCCCAGGATCGCAAAAGAAACAAAAGCCTATGAAAAAGTGCTGATATCAAACCACTCCAGGTTCAGAAATGATGATTATAAAAAACTGGTTTGGGACAGCAATCCGTATATTGATGGATTTACAAATAAAAAAGGGATCTTTCACCTTCCAGATGAAATAGAAGAAGGCGAAAATCTGCTCGACAGCATCATGTTACAATATCAACTAGACGATGGCAAAAGATTTCATGAGCCAGAAGTGTATTATCACCCACCGGTAAACAATATATTTCACGACAAAATTATTTATGACCCAAACTACATTTCATACACCGGCGACTTATCTGGCAGCCAATTAATCGAAAATTGGTTTGTCAATAATAAGGTTGAAGTGAGTCTGCAAATGAAAAAGCTCAATCACAGGTACCTTGAAATAGAGGGCATTCAAACTTGTGAAACCGCTTCCCTATTGGATTTTTGCTCATTGATCGTGTCATGTAAAAGAATGTATTGTCTTACAACGGGTACTGCAACACTGGCAGCTGCTTTGGGCGTATCTGTTACTGTATTTTATGGCTCAGGGCACCTGAGAAAATACCGTCACTCCGCTTTACATCAATATGTTGCTTTGGGATCTGATTATTCTTTTAAGGACAAGGTCAAAAAAACCATCATCCTTTTTCTTGAAAGATTTATTCAGATAGGCACACGTTAAAGGGTATCAGGTAAATAACGTAATTTGAACAAAAAGCAGACCGAATGTTTCTTTTCCTGATTATTTATATATGCTCCTTTCTGTTTTTCTTAAAAGACCTCTTTAAAGGCAACCCGGATGGGATTGTACGGTTCATTATTTTTGGTTTATCGATCTACACTGTTTCCCTTTCCATAAGTTACTTATACGGTTATTCTAAAATCAACCCATTTTTTCAATCATTCAAAGAGATAGCTATTCTTTCGACACTAGTCTATCTTCTTTATAAGCTTGATAAAAAGATTCGTTTTCAGATTGTCGACAAACTTGTACTTGCTTTTTTTATATATGTTTTTGGGTATATCCTGCTTCCCTTGGGCAGTTATAGTTTTTTTCAAAAAATACTGGCGTTTAAAAGTCTTTGTTTTTTTCCTGTGGTTTATTTTACAGGCAGGTTCATGAAACCGGAAAAGATCAAACTCAGCGAAACATTCCATTTTATCTGTCTTTTATCAATCGCTGCTGCAGCTATCTTATTTTTTGAGGTTATTACAAATACCCACTTACAAACACTTACCGGATACGCAGACTACAACTACTATTTTTTTGATCAGGAGCCCAGCGGGAGTTATGGATTATCCTGGACCTTTGAAATAGAAGGTGGCATTAAAAGATTTGCAAGCTTATTTGCAAATCCGCTCGAATATGCAGCTGCAACACTTATAACCGTAGCCGCCATTGCATCACTGGTTACAAATGATAAAAACCGGCTTTCTTTAAATAATTTTGTTATCATTTCACTTTGCTGCACATTATTAGCAATTATTTTTTCTTTATCAAGAGCATCATTTATCAGTTACTTTATTATGATCTACACTTTTGCCTACATTATCAGGCAAAAAATGATACTTAAGTTTTTTCATTACTCCCTCCTTTCAGCTATTTGTATTTTACTGTTTTTTTCTATTGAAGGTGATCTGGGTGATTATATCATCAATACATTTCAATTTACAAATGCCTCCAGTATTGGGCACGTGATTGAGTGGTTAAACGGAATACAGGCAATGTCACAACACCCTCTCGGAATGGGACTGGGTGAATCGGGAAGAATTTCTGCACCAACAGGTTTTAATACCGGCGGTGAAAATCAGTTTATCATCATAGGCGTTCAGGCAGGTTTGATTGCTTTACTGATCTATATTCTTTTATATATCAAAGTTGTCACGGTAGCCATTAGAACGATCAGGAATTCTAATGGAAAAAAAAGAAAACTAGCCATTTTTGTATTATTGATAAAAATGGGACTTTTGATACCTTTGTTTACATCAGAAACAGAATCATACATTTATATCAGCTATATAACATGGTTTTTTACCGGTTTACTGATAAATATGGTAAGTAAGGAGGCAATCAAGCCAAAACTATCTAAATGAAGAAATCTATCAAAGTCGCTATTGATATTCGTGATCTTCGTATAGCAAAGACCGGTGCCAAAACCTATCTGGAAGAGATTTGCAAGGAATTGAAAAAAGAAGACCCGGATTTTATTTTTTATTTTTTAGATACATGGTTACCGGTATACAGAGGAACCAATAAGTTCTTAAAAGCAATTGAGCATG
>CANGOX010000167.1 GCA_947455605.1 Chitinophagaceae bacterium | reverse complement strand
TATTTTTATGGTAGTGATCAACGACTCTAATGAAGACCCCAAGAAAACCAGTGTGATCAACCCGATCGATACACTGCCCCGAAAAAATAAATACAGTGGCGATTATGTGCAGGATAAAAAGAATTTTATCTCTATCCGTGATGCTAAAAAACCCAACACCTATGCTTTCTTTATTCACTTTGAAAAAAATGAAGGCAGTTGTACTGGCGAGTTAAAAGGTGAAATGAAAATGAAAGATGCCAATAAGGCCCAGTTCATCGAAAATGGAGACCCCTGCGTGATCGATTTTAAATTTGAGGATAATGAGATCAGCCTGAAAGAAAAAGGCAGTTGTGGAAACCATCGTGGCATCAAATGTTTTTTTGATGATACTTTCATCAAAAAGAAAGAACCCCGTTCCTCCAAAAAAGCTAAATAATCATACGCACACAGGTTTCGAAACCAGCTGAAACAGATTACCCACATAGTAATGTGTATAAAATACATTTAGCCCAAGAACACCTATCTTGCAGCCGCATTTTTAACTAAACGAGTACATAATGAATTTTCGTAATTACCAGGTGCCTTATCAGAACAATGAGCAGTATGCGAAGAAAGCTGCTTATTTCTCCATGGAATTTGCCATACATCAACCTTTAAAAATATATAGCGGTGGATTAGGCTTTCTGGCCGGTTCACATTTACGCAGTGCTTACGAATTACGCCAGAATATGATCGGTATCGGGATCTTATGGAAAAACGGTTATTACGACCAGGCGCGTAACCAGGATCAAACCCTGCAGGTTACTTTCATGGAAAAGAATTTTGATTTTCTGGAAGACACCGGAATCAAATTTCAGATCCTGATTCATGAGCATCCGGTTTGGGTGAAAGCATATTACCTGAATCCTGAAACCTTTTGCAGTGCTCCCCTTTTCTTATTGAGCACAGACTTACCCGAGAACGATTATGTTTCTCAAACTATCACACACCGTTTGTATGATGCGAATGTAGCTACCAAAGTGGCCCAGTTTATTTTGCTGGGTGTGGGTGGTGCCAAACTGGTGGATGAGCTTGGTTTTAATCCGGATGTTTATCATTTGAATGAAGCACATGGTATCTCTTCTGCCTTCTATCTCTTAAATAAATTCAAGAGTCTGGAAAAAGTGAAAGAGCATCTGGTCTTCACTACACATACCCCTGAAGAAGCAGGTAATGAAAAACATGATATCTACCTGCTGCATAAAATGAGTTATTTCTGCGGATTGAGTATTGATGAAGTTCGTAAGATCACAGGTACTACAGACGACCAGTTCAACCATTCACTCGCTGCCTTACGTTTTGCCAGAAAAGCCAATGGTGTTTCTGCACTTCATGGGGTTGTTAGCCGTGAAATGTGGAAGAACTATGAAGGAATATGTCCTATCACTTCCATCACCAATGCACAGAACTGGCGCTACTGGGCAGATAAGCAAATGCACCGTGCCATGGAAGAAGGCAATGACCATGGATTTGACGACAGAAAAAAATACCTGAAGAAAAGAGCGTTCGAAATTGTTGCCGACCAAACAGGTAAAATTTTCGATCCCAATGTACTCACTATTGTATGGGCAAGAAGGTTTGCAGGCTACAAGCGTGCAGATATGCTTACCTATGACATGGAGCGTTTTGAAAAATTATTAAGTAACGCTAAATACCCGGTACAGATCATCTGGGCCGGCAAACCTTATCCTGCTGATTATCCGGCTATTTCTCAATTCAATAACCTGGTTCATTTAAGCAAGAAATATAAGAATGTTGCGGTGATGATCGGTTATGAACTGGCATTGAGCAAACGCCTGAAACAGGCTGCGGATATCTGGTTGAACAACCCACGTGTGCCACGTGAAGCTTCCGGAACCAGTGGCATGACCGCTGCTATGAATGGCGCCGTTAACTTCTCTACCGATGATGGCTGGATACCTGAATTTATCAACCATGGTAACAATGGATTTGTGGTACCTAAGGCCGATTATCATAACATGACCGTACACGAGCAGGATGAATATGATCTGAACAAAGCTTACGAAATTCTGGAGCAGCAGATCCTGCCTATCTACTATGATAATTTTGATACCTGGAGACAGATCCAGAAGAATGGTATGCGTGATGTACGTTTCCAGTTCGACAGTAACCGGATGGCACATGAGTATTACGAGATCATGTACAAAGATGGCCAATAAACATTTTCTATAAATTTCAGAAAGGTTTCCTGTGAAAGCAGGAAACCTTTTCTATTTTAAGCTAATCAGTGAAAAATCATCCATAACCCTGATAACTTTTTGATGTTAACTTTGTTATTATAGCAAATTATCTCCATGCCCAATAAAATAGCGATAGCCATCACCGGTGCCAGCGGCTCCATCTATGCGAAAGTATTGCTGGACAAACTGGTATTGGCTAAAGATCAATATGAAGAAGTAAGTATTGTGATGAGCAAGAACGCCAAAGAGATCTGGCAATCTGAACTGGGCAATGAAGATTACAGCAACTACCCTTTCCGCTATTTTGATAAATTCGATTTTTCTGCTCCCTTCGCTTCGGGCTCTGCCAGATACAATACATTGATCGTTGCTCCTTGCAGCATGGGTACCTTAGGAAGAATTGCCACAGGTGTTAGTGATGATCTGGTAACACGCGCAGCCGATGTGATCTTAAAGGAACGCCGCAGACTGATTCTAATGGTTAGAGATACACCCTATAATCTGATCCATATTAAAAATATGGAAACGGTAACATTGGCAGGCGGGATCATCTGTCCGGCTACCCCTTCTTTTTATAGTAATCCGAAAACGATTGAAGAAGTGGCAGCAACAGTAGTTGATCGTGTGTTGGATCTTGCGGGCATCGATGTAAAAACATTTCGTTGGGGCAAATAACCCGTCATTGCGAGGAGGAACGACGAAGCAAACTGTGCTTCAGATTTTACTAAGACAGATTCAATAATACATTACAATTTTCAAATACGTTTTGTATTACAAATACAAGACTAACTTACTATTTCAATCACACGATTATTCGCAATACAGATTGCTTCGTTCCTCGCAATGACGGAATTGCAAAAGCCCCGCAGAAGCGGGGCTTTTTATGTACTATACTTACCTTTTTCTATGCACTCGCACTGGCATCAGCCCCTTCTTCTACTTTCCGTTGAAAACTAAATTTTAGTTTACCGGATTCTTTATCAAGATCGGCGATCAATAGATCGCCTTCTTTGATGGTAAGGTTCAGGATCTCTTCTGCCAATGGATCTTCGAGATATTTCTGGATAGCCCTGTGCAGCGGCCTTGCACCAAATTGCGAATCGTAGCCTTTGTCTGCGATAAAGTCTTTGGCTTCTGCTGTGAGTTCCAGAGAAAAGCCCAGATTGGCCAAACGCTTGGAAACACCTTTCATCAGAATATCGATGATATTGAAGATATTCTCTTTGCTCAAAGAATTAAATACCACCACATCATCAATCCTGTTCAGGAACTCCGGTGCGAATGTGCGTTTCAATGCTTTCTCGATCACTGCTTTGTTATTCTCTTCTGCATTCTGCACGCGGGTTGCTGTGGCAAATCCCACACCATCACCAAACTCTTTCAACTGGCGTACACCAATATTAGAGGTCATGATGATCATGGTATTTTTGAAATCCACTTTTCTGCCCAATCCATCCGTTAACTGGCCATCATCCAATACCTGTAAGAGGATATTGTAAATATCCGGGTGTGCTTTCTCGATCTCATCCAATAAGATCACACAATACGGTTTGCGTCTCACTTTTTCTGTGAGCTGTCCCCCTTCTTCATAACCCACATAGCCCGGAGGGGCTCCGATCAATCGGCTTACCGTGAATTTCTCCATGTATTCACTCATATCAATTCTGATCAAAGAATCTTCTGAGTCGAACATATACCTGGCCAGGGCGCGGGCTAACTCTGTTTTACCCACACCGGTAGGACCTAAGAAAATAAACGTACCGATCGGTTTCTTCGGATCTTTCAAGCCCACACGGTTACGCTGGATGGCTTTCACCACTTTCTGAATGGCTTCATCCTGTCCAACCACCATGTCCTTCATATCCTCATTCATCCTGCGCAGCTTCTCTGTCTCGGCCTGTACCATGCGTTTCACAGGTATGCCGGTCATCATGCTCACTACTTCTGCAATATTTTCTTCAGAGATCGGATAACGCTTGTGTTTGCTTTCTTCTTCCCAGCTGTTCTTGGCTTTTTCGAGTTCTTCGCCCAAACGTTTTTCGGTATCACGTAAAGAAGCCGCTTCTTCAAAGCGCTGGCTCTTCACTACTTTATTCTTCTCGTTCTTAACGTCTTCGATTTTCTTTTCCAGTTCCACAATATCATTCGGCACATTGATATTCTTCAAATGCACTCTCGCCCCTACTTCATCCAATACATCAATGGCTTTATCGGGCAATAACCTGTCTGTCATGTAACGGTCGCTCAGCTTAACGCAGGCTTCGATCGCATCATCACTATAGGTTACATTATGGAAATCTTCGTATTTCGATTTGATATTGTTCAATATCAGGATCGTTTCATCCACACTAGGTGGTTCGATCAGTACTTTCTGGAAACGACGGTCTAAGGCACCATCTTTCTCGATGTACATACGATACTCATCCAGGGTAGAAGCACCAATACATTGCAGTTCTCCCCTGGCCAATGCCGGTTTGAATATGTTGGAAGCATCCAGTGAACCGCTGGCACCACCGGCACCAACAATGGTGTGGATCTCATCAATAAAGAGGATCACATCGCGGTTCTTCTCCAGTTCGTTCATGATGGCTTTCATCCTTTCTTCAAACTGGCCACGATATTTGGTTCCGGCCACTAAAGCTGCCAGATCCAGGGAGATCACTCTTTTATCAAACAATACACGGCTTACTTTTCGTTGAACGATACGTAAGGCCAATCCTTCCACGATCGCGGTCTTACCCACACCGGGCTCACCTATCAGAATCGGATTGTTCTTTTTACGGCGGCTCAATATCTGGCTCACACGTTCAATTTCTTCTTCACGTCCAATGATCGGATCTAAGGAACCTGATTCTGCCAGTTTGGTAATATCCCTTCCAAAATTATCCAGAACTGGGGTCTTACTCTTGGCTGCGCCTGCCTGCTTACCTGCTCTTTGTTGCTGGTAACCGGCCCCGCGTTTTTCTTCATCAAACTCATCATTATCATCATCCGTGAATTCGCTGCGTGGAGGTGGCGGAGTGCCTGTGCCTACCATACCGAGTTCGTTACGGAACAGATCGTAGTCCACATCAAACTGGTTCAATATCTGCGTAGCGATATTTTCTTTGTTTTTCAGGATGCTTAGCATCAAATGCTCCGTTTCTACAAGCGGGCTCTTTAAAGCTTTGGCTTCCAATACGGTTACGCGTATCACTTTTTCTGCCTGCTTGGTAAGCGGCAGACTGTTGATATTAGCGATATTCTTTCCCGTTTTATCCTTAACAGCGAGTTCTACCTCTTTACGCAATTCATACAGGTCTACATTCAGTTGTTTCAATACTTTGATGGCAGTATTATCCCCATCGCGTATCAAACCCAACAGCAAATGCTCGGTTCCTATAAAGTCATTGCCTAACCTGAGCGCCTCTTCCCTGCTAAAGGAAATGATCTCTTTAACCTGTGCTGAAAAATTATTATCCATGGCCTAATTTGGATTTATACAATTATAACGAATATTTTTGAGCGAAGTTGTGATGCACTTAT
>CANGOX010000166.1 GCA_947455605.1 Chitinophagaceae bacterium | reverse complement strand
TTGGCAGCGTTGATACGGTTACTTAAAGTTGCAGTATCAGCAGCATTCAATTTCAGATTGATACGATTGCTTAAGATCGAAGTATCTGCAATATTCAGTTTGGCATTGATGCGATTACTTAATGATGCCGTATCAGACGCACTCATCTTCAAATTGATTCGATTGCCCAAAATGGCTGTATCGGTAATATTCAATTTGCTATTGATCCCGGTCCTTAAAGCAGCAGCACTGTCGATCACTACCTGGTTAGTAGCATTGATACGGTTGCTTATGGAAACAGTATCCACACCACTCAGTTTCGTGTTAATACGCGCACTTAATGAAAGCGTATCCGTTGCACTCAATTTCTGATTGATACGGTTGCTAAGAGACAGTGTATCCACACCACTCAGTTTCGTGTTAATACGCGCACTCAAAGAAATCGTATCCGTTGCACTCAATTTCTGATTGATACGGTTGCTTAGAGACAGTGTATCTACACCACTCAGTTTCGTGTTAATACGCGCACTCAAGGAAAGCGTATCCGTTCCACTTATTTTTTGATTGATCTGGTTGCTAAGAGAGAGGGTATCAGCAACACTTATTTTTTGATTGATGCGGCTACTCAGAGAAAGAGTATCCACTCCACTCAGTTTCGTATTCATGCGGGTACTTAAAGAAAGGGTATCTGCGGAACTCAATTTCTGATTGATACGGTTACTCAATGAAACAGTATCCACTCCACTCAGTTTAGAGTTAATACGCGCACTTAATGAAAGCGTATCTGCTGCATTCATTTTCTGATTGATCCGGTTGCCCAGTGAGATCGTATCGGCAGCACTTAATTTCTGATTGATCCGGTTACTTAAAGAAAGGGTATCGGCTGCATTTAATTTTTTATTGATCTGGCTGGTAAAGATCGATGTATCTGCAATGCTGAGTTTAGAATCGATCCGGTTACTCAAGACCACCGTATCTGCAATACTCAGTTTCTGGTTGATCCGGTTGCCCAAAAGCGCCGTATCATTACTATTCAGTTTTTGGTTAAGACGGTTAACGATAGACATCGAATCCAACATAGGTAGTGTGATCCACTGACCATTATCGCCCAATACCTTTCCCTCGATCGTTTTTGGTGCCGGCACCAATCCATTGTTCACACCATTAAACAGTGCATTATTATGTGAAAAAATGGTAAGATAGGGCTTCATCATCGCAGCCGTATCCGAAATATTCAGCTTCTGGTCAATCCGTTTGCTGAGTGTTGCCGTATCAGATTTACGCAGATAAGGTTTCAGCATATTCGTCGTATCCGACATATTCATCTTCAGATCAAAACCCGCTACTTTTGCTGCATAACTGGCAAAAGGTACCGTCCAGAATTGAGAGGTACCCATGTCTACATATTGCTGATCAGGAAGCCAGCTCGTGAGTGGCACAGCCGGCTCAACTGCGGCTTTTACATTTAGAAAATAAGGACCGGCCGACCAATCGATCGCCGACATTGAAGCGGCACCGGATACTCTTTGCCCCTGTCCTATTACAATGGTAAATACACCATCTGCTGATGCAGTTACTTTAAAGGTTTCAACATAAACAGAAGTTCCGGTTGCCGTAGTTTGAAGGATCGCATCTTTAATATAGATAGTTCTTCCTCCTGCAGCGTTACCGCTATTGTCTGTAGCCATTGCCTGGAAAAGGATTCCCTGAGGCACATTGCTTACCTGCGACATAGATTGCGTTGCACTGAAAAGTACAATAGCAACAATCCATAACCGGCGAAATAATCTGTTTGACATTATCAGTTCGTTTTAATGATCTTAAGTGCTTGAATCTTTTGTCCATCGGCAGAAAGTGCAACGGTGTAATAACCGCTTGGCAGGTTTGCCATCGATATCTTATATCCTTCGTTTAGTCCCCAAACATTCGTCTTATGAACTGATATGACTCTTCCATTCATATCCAGAAGTTGAAGGTTGTATACAGTTAGATTATTAATGGGAAATTTAGCGATCGGCTTGATAGTTACATAGGAAATAACCGGATTAGGATAACCCATGATCTCCATTTGAGTGGGTTCAACCGATTCTTTACAGGTCATTGAAAAAAGGCCTGTTGCAGGGGTGGAAAGTGTTTTCACACCATTGGTCAATTCAAAACACTGACTTCCTTTTATATAAACCGGTCCGCTGTAGATAGAGCGTACCGATGCAGTATTACCGATACTGCCAATATTGTATCTGCCCCGGATCTGAGCCGAGGCAAGCTGCATTGAAGCAGCAGTAATAACTAATATGAGCAGGAGCTTAAAGTGCCGGCTCATATACTAATTCTATGTTTTTACCTCCTGATTGATAACACAGTTTCAGATAGAAACTGCTTAAGCTTTTGATCCGATAGGTCTGATCAACTATAGCACCGGAAATACAATTGGTATAGGTTTCTACCACTGCATCTTTAGCTGTCATGCGCCAGTTGCCATTAAAGCCCTGGTTATCTTTAAACTGACCAACTCTTAAATACTGTTTGGTAAGTGTATTAGGTAAAGTATCCTGAAGCAAATTATCTTTCACGATCTGTACCAGTTTCCAATGGGTAGGCGTTTCTGCAGGACCTGTAAGGATATTCTTCTGATCAATATAAGGGTCAGTGATATACCCCTTGGTGCAACTTGTTGCCATTACCAGAACCACCAGGATACCCAGTATAGCTCTTGTAAATCCTCTTTGTTTGTTTGTTTTCATGTGTCGTTGTAGTTATCGACAGCAAAAGTGTAGTTATACCACTACAACTCGTACCCCTTAAAGTAGGGTCTTCGCGGAAAACAAGGATTGATTTTGGGCTAGTAAATACTATATAATTATAATATATAAATGATAATCAATATTTTATAATTTATGTATTTATTTATATTAAAAGTAGGGGTTAACCCCCTTATTATAGGGGAATCACTACAAGCACTACAATTTTGAGCCAAAATTAGCACTATATACATTTTTTATATAATGTATGTGCCCTCCATGATGGGGCTTAGTTAATAATGAGCGGGATGGTTTGTGTTGAGGGTAACCGAGGAGGATACTATTATAATATAGTAACGATAGACGGGGATTTGTCTTATCCGTCAATTTTGTAGTGCAGTGTATGGGGTATGGGAGATCGCTGTTAAAAGACCGATCAGAAGACCAGGGTCATTTTTTTCAGTCTTTCCAACTGAATAGTCAAAATACCCTTTTCAACGGTATAGGCTTTATCTATCCGATCGATCTGGAATACTTTTTCCGGCAGCCGTAAGGAAACAATGCCTCCTTTTTCAGATACCAGCGAAATACGTTTTGTTTTTCCCGATATGCGTTCTGCCGATACGAGAATGCCGCCTTCTGTTCTGAGATTAGTAAACGAACTGGTTTTCCATGCTGCCGGTATTGCCGGAAATATTTCGATTACCCCTTTCTTCTGTTGCAACAGCATTTCATGAAGGCCTTGTGCAAAAGCAAAATTGCCCTCCAGTGTAAACGGCCGGTATGTGAAAGAGGAATATTCACCCCCCTTCTGATCTCCGTTCAAATGAAAACTGTTGGAAGAACAAAAATTATGGGCAAAGATGCTGAGCATTTCTTTTGCCTTATCCCCTTCTCTTGCTCTGGCATATAATGCAGCAGCCCATGAGAAAGAATACCCACACCATTGGCGGGTACCCAGCTGTTCCATATGTTTGAGTGAGTTTTTAATTATGGTTCTGTCTGCAGTATTGTCAATATCCAGTATCGACAGAGGATAGATCGCCATCAGGTTAGAATGATGGCGATGAGACGTTTTATTGGGAAAACCCGGCGCAATGGTTAAACCGGTTTCATCCACATCCAAAGCAGGTAGCTGGTTTCGCAACAGGATCCAGTGATCGGCTTCCGATTTTTTTCCCAAAGCAACGGCCGTTTCTGCCGCTATTCCAAAAGCATAGCTGATCAATGAAATATCATAATTGGTTGTTTGCTGAAACCAGGCTTTGATGCTGTTATCAAATATTTCGGGTGAAGAACTGATGGGTAATACCCGTTTACCATTTTTCAGGATCGTAATATTTTCAAGGAATACCGCTGTCTCGTGCAGATAAGGATATGCCCGTTTTTCGAGAAAATCCTGATCCATTGAATATTTCCACTGCCAGTAAACATGTTGTGATAGCCAGGCTGCCACCGTTGGAGAAAGTGAGTATTGGATCCATCCTCCCATGGGCTGTCCGCTAAGGGTGGTTACACCCGGCACATTCAAACCCTCTACGCCAAAATACGCATGCGTAAATTTTTTATTCTCTTCCCTGATCTTCCATAACCAATCCGTAAAAGTTTCCGCTTCTGCCAAATGATTGGAGGTATAAGTGGGCCAATAAGAAAGCTGGGTATTCAGATCATTATGAAAATCTCCCTTCCAGGGTGGGAGGTTTCCATTGTCGGCTGTCCAGATAGCCTGCAATGTGATGGCCGGTGCATCTTTCGCGGCAACACATTTCAGCTTATACATTTCGCGGTAATACTGCCGCTCAATATCCGGATCCGGTACATGTACCGAAGATGCTTGCCAGAATTCTTTCCAGCTTTCCAGATGCGATGAATACACTGTATCTGAATATCGGATAGCTGATTTTTTTAACCAGTCGTTAGATGGATCCTTCACAATGGTCCAGTAACCCGTGATCCGTTTATTATGGTATCTCCATTTAACAGACACGAGATAACGATGTCCCTGGGCAGTAACCTGTATATATTGCCATTCATTCTTTAATGCCAATAACTGTCCCTGTTCATAACCCAATTGTTCCAACCCCTGACCACTTACAGAGTTCCCTTGCTTTTTTTGAGCGGCCCCGTATTGAGGGGGGATCAGCATGGGTACAAAATCTTCTCCTACATTTTCAAATTCAAATACGCCATAATCACGCAATGCATGCACAAAAGTTTTGAGTTTTGCACCACCTGTCCAGTTAATCAGGCAGGTTCCGTTGGCAAGATCCAGCTCGGCATTTTTTACTTTCCCTAATTTGTCCGTAGCAAATTCAATGGCCGCAGCCGGCAGTTTGGTAGGGAAGGAAAAAGCTTCATAAGGAACATCGCCCCATCGTTGCACTGTATCGTATTGGTTTTTCTGAACCTGCCCTATCACCCATTGAAAATTATTTTTACCTAAAGAGAGTGTACTTCTTTCATCCCATAGATCGGCCCTGTCGAGAGAAAACCGGAGCCTTTGATTTTTCTGCCACACCAATAAGCCAATCCGCCCGTTACCCATAGGAAATGCTTCATCCCATCTTGTGGGCAGACTGTCTGTTTGAAAATGATAAAACTGTAACTGCTGTTGCGATCGTACAGAAACAGCATTGACCAGTAAGATACAGGCAAGGAAACAGGGTACTATTTTATTTTTCATGATCGCGGGAATAGCACTCGTCGTTTTAATCGATAATCACTTCACTCATAAAGAACCAACCGGGCTTTCCTTTTCCTCCATGCCAAAGGGGAAGTTTTTTAATGGGTTGTCCTTGTAATTTGATATACCGGATATCTACAGGTTTAAAGGCCAGCGTATATAGAAATGCAGTGGTAGGGATACTTTTTTTCAAAGGTTCTGTTACAAAATTTTTCAATAGTTCCCAGTTCTTCAGATCCTTACTGCCCCAAACGGTTAAGGAAACCGGCGGAAAAATATAAGCACCTATATTATGTAATGCATTCACTTTTACTTCTGTCACTTTTTTATTGGCGCCCAGATCAAAAACAACCAGTGCATCATTA
>CANGOX010000165.1 GCA_947455605.1 Chitinophagaceae bacterium | reverse complement strand
GGTTGATCCGATTGTGCACCCTCTCTTTCAATCACGTTTTCTGACAGGATTTCTTTTGTTTCTTAATTATTTTATTTATCGCTAAGTAATTGTAAATCAATCATCAATTGTTTCTAATAGCCTCAAATCATTTAATAAATGGTTCGAAAAAAGTTCAGTTCCGTCAACGAAAGGGAAAGATGAAAGTCTTTCCCTTTTTTATTTCTATATCACTGTGTATCCTAATAACAACTCACTATAGAAGCCTCTCAAAAAATAACTCTGCGTATTTGGAGTAATTTAAATACTCAATTTGGAATTAAATGTTTGGGGATTCTAACCGTAGTGTCCCAAAAGGAGACACTGGTGAGAACTAACGTAAGAACGTCTCTCAGCAGGGACTTCGCAGTCGGCGATCTGCACTGTTCACTTCGATAATTTGGAGCTTATAAATTGTTGGACATCATCACCACTACAACAGGATATAAAATATATAGCAAGCCCTTATTGCTCGGAGTCCTCTTCGCGAGACAACCGCGGAGAACGTTCAAAATTGTTTTGTTTTGATAGAACACTCTGCGAAGAACAAATCAGTGAAACCCGGCTTAGTTAGTGTGTGAAATCGGTTTTCCCGGTTTACCCTAAATAGGCTTTCAATGCATTACTGTAACGTGCTTTCTGTAAACGTTTGATTGCCCGCTCTTTGATCTGCCGGATGCGCTCCTTGGTTAAATCGTATTTCTTGCCAATTTGCTCAATACTTACTCCGTCTTCACGCTCGAGACCGAAATAGGCATTTACAATCTCTGCTTCACGCGGACTCAGTGATTTAAGAATCCGGCGGATCTCGTCGCGCAGTGAATCCTGCATGATCCCTTCATCGGTTTCATCAGTACCTTGCAAAAGATCGCCCATGGCCACATCTTCTGCCTGATTAACGGGAGCGTCAAGTGAGGTATGGCGAGAATTGCTTTGAAAAATATTATTCACTTCCGTTTGGCTCATTTCAAGAATTTCGGACAGTTCTTCTGTTGAAGGTTCACGCTCATGTTCCTGTTCAAAGGCCATGTAAGCTTTGTTTGCTTTGTTATAGGTACCTATTTTGTTTTGCGGCAAACGTACAAGACGGCCCTGTTCCGCCAGGGCTTGCAAAATAGATTGGCGTATCCACCAAACGGCATAAGAGATAAATTTGAATCCTTTGGTTTCATCGAACCTTTGGGCAGCTTTAATTAAGCCCAGGTTTCCTTCGTTGATAAGATCACTTAAGGATAACCCCTGGTGCTGGTATTGTTTAGCCACAGAAACGACAAAGCGCAGATTAGCCTGAACCATTTTGTCGAGGGCCCGTTGATCACCCATTTTGATCCGTTGCGCCAGATTGGTTTCTTCTGCAACATTGATCATGGATATTTTGGAGATCTCCTGTAAATATTTTTCAACGGATTGAGAGTCACGATTAGTGATCTGCGTTGCAATTTTAAGCTGCCGCATAAGGTGGAATTAGAATATACTGATTAGATGAAATGGACGAAAAAAGAGGTGATTAAGCTGCAAAGGTATGAAAATTAAGGCGTTAAGCAAGTTTCAAGCAATAAAGACAGTTATTTGCCCTTTGAAAAGCAGCCTTTATGCCTTTATTGCCCAGCGTAACTTGGCAGAGCGTGCACGCGGGTTAGCAAAACATTCTTCTGCAGTAGGGCGGATTAGATCCGGTGCAACATCGCTATACACCCCTTCCCGAAAAAATTGCTGAAATGATTTTTTAACACGACGGTCTTCCCCTGAATGAAAAGAAAGAATGGCTACGCGTGCGCCCGGCGCGAGTGATGCAGGAAGTTTCTCAAGAAATTTATCCAGCACACCAAACTCATCATTTACGGCAATACGTAATGCCTGGAAACATCGCTGGCAAGACTTCTTTACTTCCTCTTTGTGGTCTTTTTTTGAAACCGGCACCATGGCTTCTGTAATGATCTTTTGTAATTGTGTGGTAGTTGTAATGGCATTGCCCCTTGCAATATTTTTTACGATCGTTTCTGCGATCAGTTTTGCATGCGGTTCGTCTGAATTATCAATAAACAACGCTTCTAATTTTTCAGGTGAAATGTTTTTTAAGAAAGCAGCAGCTGATTTTCCGCTGGATGGATTTAAGCGTAGGTCTAATGGACCTTCTACTTTAAACGAAAAACCTCTTTCCGGATTATCGATCTGCATGGAAGAAACGCCAAGATCGGCCAACACAAAATTTAATAAGCCCGCATCTGAAACAATTTGATCGATACCTGAAAAATTCATTTTTTTAATCACCACCTGTTCCGGCCCATACCCCAATGCTGCAAGGCGTTCTTTGGTGCGCGGCAATTCAAACGGGTCTACATCAACCGCATAGAGTACGCCACCGGGTTGTAGCCGTTTTAATAATTCTGCGCTATGGCCGCCATAACCGAGTGTGGCATCAAGGCCAATTTCTCCGGGCATGGGTTTGAGAAGATCCATGATCTCGTTCACACAAATAGAACGGTGCATGCCCGCGGGTGTGCGCCCCTGTTCCATCACTTTAGCAATATCGGCTGAATATAATTCAGGCTTTTGCTCTTTGTATTTTTCGGTAAAGGATTTGGGATGTGTTCCTTTATAACGAATACGGCGTTGGGGTTTGGGAGCCTGATCATCCATTGTGTAAAGTTAATCATTTAAAGCAGAAATGATTATTGCCTCAGTTTTCACATAAGTATTCAGAAAGGAAAAGTATTGTTACTAACTTGCTGTTATCAAGCGAGAAAGGTTTCATTTTGGAATATTACTTCACACATAACAGGAAATAAAATAAACAGAATGGCCTTCTTAACTTTTATCAGGCATGGGCAATCCACTTATAACTTAGCCAATCTGTTTACCGGAAATTTGGATGTACCCCTTACCATTTTGGGCGAAGCAGAAGCTTTGGCCGCCGGCAAAAAGATAAAAGACTTCAAATACAATATTGCCTATACCTCTGAACTCATTAGAGCGCAGGAAACCTTACGGATCATTTTAGCAGAGATTGAGCAAACCGGTATACCTGTTATTAAGAATGCTGCTTTGAATGAGAGGATGTATGGGGATTTACAGGGACTCAATAAAGCAGAAACATCAGCCAAATACGGTGATGCACAGGTAGAAATATGGAGAAGAAGTTATGCCGTTCGCCCTCCGGGTGGCGAAAGTCTGGAAGACACTTTTAACAGAACCGTTCCTTATTACAGATCAGCAATAGAACCAAGATTAAAATCGGGAGAAAATATACTGATAGTGGCACATGGCAATAGTTTGAGAGCCTTAATGATGTACTTAGAAAAGATCAGTAAAGAAGAAATCGAGCATATCAATATCCCCACCGGAGTACCCAGACATTACAATTTTAACAGCCACCTGAAACTCATTAGTGTAATAGAATTATAACAGATCGCCATTACAAAGAATGAGTGAGCTGGAACCACAGTTATTCTGATAATCGTCCATCAAATTTTTCCTCTCTTGTAACAGCATCCTCTTTAGTTTCCCTGATAGTTCCATCCTGGTGATTAGGGGGTCCATAAATAGTGTACATTTTCATGGGTTCATCACCTGTATTGATAACATTATGTTTTGCACCGGCGGGAACAACAATTACATGGCCTTCTGCTATATGATAAATATTCTCATCAACTGTACATTTACCCGTGCCACTTTCAAACCGGAAAAACTGATCATTATTCTGATGAACTTCCTCACCAATGTCTTCTCCGGGTTTCAGGCTCATCAATACCAACTGCAGGTATTTTCCTGTATACAAAACTTTTCTGAAATTACTATTATCCAAAGTTTCCTCTTCTATATTCCCTTTATATCCTTTCATTTTTTTTGTATTATTTTTTTTATGATTTACATCTTTTTACATTCTGCAGCACATTCCCTGCAGGCAGTTGCACATTCTTTGCAATGCTCATTTTCATGTTTTGCACATTCCGCAGCGCAGGCTTCACATAGCTCAGCACATATTTTGCAAAGGGCTGCGGCTTTATCGCTACCCAGGCTCATTAACTGTGCTGCTGCATAACAGAGTGCTGCACATTCCATGTCAAGTTGAATACATTTACTCATCATTTTCACATCATGCTCCTGTAAACAGGAAGATGCACAATGATTACAAATAGCGGCACATGCAAGGCATACATCAATACATTTTTTATTTTCGTGATATCCCATTTTACTTAGTTTTAAAGTTTGCATACAGAAATTATTTTTTACCCATAAGTGTTTTTAAAAGCAATTTTGCAACGGCTTCAGATGATGCCGGATTTTGTCCGGTAATTAGCAAGCCATCCTGCACTGTATGTGAACTCCAATCAGCTCCTTTACTATAATGTGCACCCAGTTCTTTTAATTCATCTTCCAGTAAAAAGGGTACTACTTTGGTTAAGCCCACAGCTTCTTCCTCGGTATCAGAAAATCCGGTTACTTTCTTACCCTTTACCAACGGTTGTCCATTTTCTGCTTTAGCTTTAATTAAAGCGGCAGGTGCGTGGCATACAAAAGCAACAGGTTTTTGCGTATTGTAAAATCCTTCTATCAGTGCTATTGAGTTGGCATCATTTGCCAGATCCCATAATGGCCCGTGACCTCCGGGATAAAATACAGCATCGTAGTTTTCCTTATCCACCTTACTTAATTGTATGGTGGAAGCTACTTTATCAATCGCATTCAGATCGGCATAGAATCTTTTTGTTGCCGGTGTTTGTGCATCCGGTTCTTCACTCTTGGGGTCAACCGGCGGTTGTCCACCATCTGGTGATGCAATCGTAATGATGGCACCGGCATCTGCCAGTACATAATAGGGAGCAGCAAATTCCTCAATCCAAAAACCGGTTTTTTTACCTGTATTACCCAAGGCGCTGTGTGATGTTAAAACCATTAGTATTCTCATATATTTAAAATTTTATTTAAGACTTATTTTTTAATAGGTTACAAACAGTTTATCCGATTCCCTCCTTACTTTTTTCAGATTTACCAAATAATCATTAATCGCATCTCGATAACCCAATGCCAACATAACTGTACTCTTTAATCCTTTTGATTTAAGATTTAAAATTTCATCAAGTTTTTCCTGGTTAAAACCTTCCATGGGGGTACTGTCGATATTTTCTTCTGCAGCAGCCACCAATCCAATTCCTAAAGCGATATATGTTTGCTTTGCATTCCATACAAAATTTTGTTCTGCTGTATTTTTGAGTTGCATCTCCAACATTGTTTTTATCTGTTTCAAGCTGTCTTCACTAACATTTCTTACTGTTGAAATGCGTTTGATATAAGCTTCAATTCTCTCTTCCGTAAGGTTATCCCATGCAGTAAATACCAACAGAACAGAAGCTTCCGTAATTTGCGGCTGCATATTAGCTATCGGTCGAATTTTTTCAAGCACTTCCTTATTATCTATAACTATAACCGAATAGGGCTGCAGGCCAAAAGAGGATGGGGACAATGAAATGGCTTTAAAAATCCTATCCAGTTTTTCTTTTGGAATAACATTCCCATTCATTCTTTTAGTAGCATAGCGCCAGTTGAGTGCATCAATGATCGACATATTTTTTGTTGAATTATAATGATCGGTTCGAGTATAATTATGATTCTACTGCAATTTGATATGCGTAGCTATTTCCACTACCCATTTTTTAAAAATCCACCACCGGTAACACTTACATTTTGTTGGGCATTTCAGATGAGATCTTTAATCCGCTAAAGGTCAATCTATCAAAGCTGTAAAATTTTATACAATTAGAGGTAATAGTTACATCATTCACTTATTTAAGGT
>CANGOX010000164.1 GCA_947455605.1 Chitinophagaceae bacterium | reverse complement strand
TGGATAATGATCCGTAGCTAATGCCGTTCTGATCCAGTAAGGCCATTACTGACTTCATCTTGTTCTCATCTTTGGTTGTGAGCACATAGGTTTTGTATTCCCCTATCTTACCGTTGCGGCTGTCGTCAAAATATTTTTTGAACTCATCGATCAGCTTCTGCTTATTGCGTGAAGCAGTTTCAATTGTAGAGAGACCCGTAGTAAAATGGTGCGTGGCGCGGTCAACCAGGGTTAAAGTATCTTCATCAGCTTTAATAATACCCAGTCCGGCCCTTCCGCCACCGGCCTGTTCGTATGTCATACCAATAGCGCCGTTATAAATAGGATAGGTATCTCCATAAGAAGGGTATAACAGATCATATCTTTCTTTGGTATAGAACAGCCAGCCTTTCTTATCAAAATAAGCCGCATTGTTCTTACCGATCATCAACTGAAAATCTTTCTGCCACTGGGTAATCACTTCATGATAGGGATCGGCAGCCGGTGCAAAATAATAAGGGCCATTAATACCCTGTTCATGAAAATCCACATGTACCTGTGGCATCCATTGGTTATATTTTTTTAAACGCTGCTGTGTTTCTACCTGTGTTTGCCAGGCCCAGTCGCGGTTCAGATCAAAATTATAATGGTTGCTTCTGCCACCGGGCCAGGGTTCTGCATGTTCCCTTGCAGCAGGATCGGCATTATAGTTTTTCCCCACCATACCATTATACCAGTTCACATAACGGTCGCGGCCATCGGGGTTAATACAGGGATCCATCACCACCACTGTATTCTTTAACCATTCTTTGGATTGTGTATTATCAGGGTCTACCAATGCATATAAAGTAAGTAATGCGGCTTCAGAGGAAGAGGTTTCATTACCATGCACATTATAACTCAGCCATACTATGGCCGGTGCGGTTTCAGGAGAAGGCGCCATTTTATCTTTGGCCAGTCCCGTTAAACGAAGATTATTCAAACGGATGGCTTCCAGGTTCTTGATATTTTCAGGTGTACCGATAAAAGCGAGGATCAGTTCACGCCCCTCATTGGTCTCACCATATTTTTCGATCTTAACCATTTCCGGCTTTGCCATGGCTACTGCCCTGAAATACTCCACCAGTTTATGATGGCGGGTGTAGCGGGTGCCGATCTTATAGCCCATATATTGTTCCGGACTCTGTAAATTCTGTGCAAAAGAGGCTGCTGCCAGCAGTAAAAGCAGGGAGCCGAATAATAGTTTTCTCATATTGTAATAAAATGAATGGTGAATGTAGGGAAGAAACAAAGCAAGCAGGCAGATTGCGGTTGTTTTTTTTGTGAATGGGCTATAGTGAATGGTGAATGGGCAATGGTGAATAAAGGTTGGGGGGGACCGATAGTTTACGGGGCTTCAACTACCCTCCAAATATTCACAATTCCCCATTCACCATTCACAAACCCTCCACCGTTCCACCAAAAGCTGTAATTTTCCTCCATGAGAAAAACGTCCCTCTACCTGTTAGCCCTTTGTGGCCCTTTTCTTATTTCCGCACAATCCGTAAAGTCGATCGTGGGCCCCGGAAAAGAGATCAATCCCTATAAATATACCATCGTAAAAAAAGGCGAATTCAGTAAAGCTTCTGTGAGCAGTGCACATCCCCTGGCCAGTATGGTGGGTGCGGCTATCATGAAAAGTGGCGGTAATGCTTTTGATGCGGCCATTGCCACGCAACTTACCCTTGCCGTAGTATATCCTAACGCAGGTAATATTGGCGGTGGTGGATTTTTATTGGCCCGACAGAAATCAGGCGAACTCATCGGCATCGATTACCGGGAAGCGGCACCTGCCAAAGCTACCCGGGATATGTATCTGGATAAAAACGGGAATGCGCAGGCCAATCTATCACAAGCCGGTCATCTGGCATCGGGTGTTCCCGGAACGGTTGCTGGTTTATTTGCTTCTTTACCCTATGCACATTTTAGTTTTAATAAACTGATACAACCCGCTATAGATATTGCAGAATTCGGGTTTGTATTAACCGAGCGACAGGCAGCAAGCCTGAATGGCGTAAGGGATGCAATTCTGAAACAAAGCACCCGAGCTACCGCATTTACCAAAGAAGGCAAATGGAAGGCCGGTGACACCTTGATACAAAAAGAACTGGCCGCTACTTTGAAGCGGATCCAGAAAGAAGGTGCCAAAGGTTTTTATGAAGGAGAAACTGCCCGCTTACTGGAAGAAGAAATGCAGCGGGGCAATGGTATCATTACGGGTGATGATCTGAAAAATTATACTGCCAAATTCAGAACACCTCTGGAATTTGATTACCGCTCTCATCATATCATTAGTTTCTCCCCACCCAGCAGTGGTGGAATATTGATAGCACAGATGTTGAAAATGATCGAGAAATATCCGGTGGATTCTTTTGGTTTTCAAACAGCTAAAAGCGTACAGTTGATGATCGAAGCAGAACGCCGCGCTTATGCCGACAGAGCTGAACATCTTGGCGATCCTGATTTCTGGAAAGTTCCGATCAAAACATTAACAAGTGATGCCTACCTCGCACAAAGAATGAGTGATTATACGCCTGATAAAGCAGGGTCTAGCAAAGTTACCAAAGCCGGTGTGATCAAAGAAAGTATGGAGACAACCCATATCAGCATCATGGATCCGGAAGGGAATATGGTATCCATTACCACTACCCTTAATGGTGGATATGGCAGTAAGACCGTAGTAGGAGGAGCCGGTTTTTTACTCAATAATGAAATGGACGATTTTAGTGCCAAACCCGGTTCACCCAATATGTTTGGTGCCATTGGAGGTGAGGCCAATGCCATAGAACCCGGTAAGAGAATGTTAAGTTCTATGACACCTACACTGGTATTAAAAAATAACAAACCTTATCTGGTGATCGGTACACCGGGAGGCACCACTATCCCTACTTCTGTGTACCAGGGAATCGTGAATGTGATCGACTTTCATATGAATGCGGCTGATGCCATTAACAAACCCAAATTCCATCACCAATGGTTACCGGATGATGTAATGATAGAAAAAGACTTCAACCCCGAAACCAGAAAACAACTCGAAGCCATGGGTTATAAACTACGGGAAAGCGGCGCCTGGAGCGCAACAGAGGCCATCCGCATCATCAACGGTAAAAAAGAAACCGCTGCTGATATCAGAGGAAATGATTCGGTAGCGGGGTTTTGAGGATTTACTATTTTTGAACCCTCTATCATTCACAATTAAAAATTAATAATTAGAAATTAAGAATTGCCCTATGTAATTTTTAATTATTAATTTCTAATTATCAATTTTCATGTATGTCTTTCGAATCCGGTTTTCTAAAAGATTCCATCAAGCGATTTAAGTACTACAAAGAGCTGGGTGATAAAACTTTTGAGCAGCTTTCAGAAGCAGATCTGTTTTACCAGCCTTCTTCTGAAAGCAACAGTATTGCGGTTACGGTGCAGCATATGTATGGCAATATGATGAGCCGCTGGACCAATTTTTTAACCGAAGACGGTGAAAAAGAATGGCGTAAACGGGATGCGGAATTTGAGATCATCCAATGCAGCAAAGCAGATATTATTTCCTTCTGGAATGATGGGTGGAAATGCTTGCTGGATACCCTTGAAAGCCTGAAACCCGAAGACCTTTCCAAAACCATTACCATCCGTACAGAACCGCTCAGCGTGTATGATGCCATATTGCGGCAATTGGCGCATTATCCTTATCATGTTGGGCAAATTGTTTATCTCGGAAGATTGCTGAAGAATGAAGCATGGAAATCACTAAGCATCCCCAAGGGAAAGAGTGCAGATTATCTGGAAACGGTGAAGAAGGAACAGCAGAAATGATAATGGATTATCGAATTGGCGGATTACGGATTAGCGGATTACGAATTGGCGGATTACGGATTAGCGGATTATATTCTTTGCGCTGTGTAACGCAGTTCCTCAGTAAGCTCTGTGTTGAAAATACCATTCAGCAAGATCTGGATGTAAAAGCTTATCGGGTTAGTGCGAATATATGTCGCAAATGCCCCTCTATAATGTCCGAAAAATAGCTTTTATAAGTTGTTTTTACACTGTATTTTTATCTTAACCAAAACAATCAACCATGCCTGTATCTAAAACCACGAAGATCCTTTTTTGGGTACCAACGATTATTATATTCCTGTTTGAAGGAGTAATGCCGGCTTTTACATCCCAAACGGAAATGGCCAAAGAAGGCATCCGGCATCTGGGCTATCCGCTTTATTTTGGGAATGCACTGGTTGTGTTTAAAATTTGCGGTACCCTTATTCTGATCATACCCAAATTTCCTGCCCGCATCAAAGAATGGGCTTATGCAGGATTTGCTTTTGATTTTATTTTTGCCTCTATCAGTTATGTATGTGTTGATGGGATTGGCGGGTATGCGGCATTTCCTTTGGTAATTCTTGGATTACTGGTATTATCTTATACATCGTATCATAAAATGATCGTGGCAAAAAGCTGATCATCTTCTAATGCTATTATCCAAAAAAAAAGCCGCAGATTCGCAGATGAAAATCTGCGAATCTGCGGCTAAAATATAGTTACGCTATTTCTTCAAAGTGCGGATATAATTAATCAGCTCCCACATTTCATCTGCCTCATCTATCTTCTTTTTAAAACTCGGCATATCTTCCCTTCCTTCTGCGATCTTATAATACAAACTACCATCGGTTTGTTTTTGAAAGGATGCCAGTGAAAAATTACCCGGCTCCGATTTTAATTGGGCAGCTTTAGAGCCATCACCTAAACCGGTTTTTCCATGGCATGACTGACAATGTTTTGCATACAGTTCCTTTCCTTCTTTATATGATTTCTGATCCGATTTGGAAGGGTTGGTTACTTTGGAAAATTTTTCAGGTACAACCCAGGGTTTCACGGGTTGTTGAAACGCGGTAAGCGTAATACCCAGAATGGTCAGTGGATAGATAATAGCTATCATTGAAATTTTTGATCTCATTTTCTTGCTGTTTATTAATGAATATTCGGGTTATCCTTGAGTATTAATGGCGGTCGTTGTATTGCCTGTTCTTACCCTGTTCATCCATATAAACAGTGCGGAAACGGCCATGCGTAGGGATTTTTATCTGATAGATCGGCTGTTCATTATCCCTTTCGATTCTGGCAACCCTGTAATTGCCTCTTGCACCATAACGGTTATTGATACGGCTTTTGATATTTCGCGGTACATCCATCTGATCAAGTGCACGGTGCACATCTTTTCTTACACCATCCCGGTCATAATACACATCTACATTATGGCGGTTATTATCGCGGTAATTGGCACGCCATTCGTGGTTGGTCTGGCTCCAGCGGGCATCCCGGGCATCGGGATGTTGTTTCTGAAAAGATTCCTGCACCTGTGAAGGAGCATGATTGGCAGGCTGGTTCTTCTCATTATTCATACGGCCGATCTGGGCAAATATGGCAGTGCTGCTTAGTAGCATGATGGCTAACAGTGTTTTTTTCATTGTTTGATTTTAAATAGTGAATTGATTCACCGGGTAAAAATAATTAAGCCTGAGAGGGTAAGCATTACAGTATGCTACAGGAATCTTATATCATTCACACATAAGATTTTATTGTTTTATCAAAATGAAGAGCGGTAGATTTTCCAAAAACAAATTGATTATTTTTGAGAGGGTCTTAAAAAATCAACATTATGCAAAACCTCTTTAGATATTTTTTCCTTTTTTGCCTCTTCTTACAAATGAATGGCTATTCACAGGGCAAAAGCAAACAACCGGCAACCGGATCCAATACCTACCAATGTATTCCCTGCGGCCATGACTGTGATAAGGA
The DNA here is from genome assembly GCA_947455605.1 of Chitinophagaceae bacterium. Taxonomy (GTDB): domain Bacteria; phylum Bacteroidota; class Bacteroidia; order Chitinophagales; family Chitinophagaceae; genus Sediminibacterium. The sequence goes on along the minus strand of CANGOX010000164.1, from coordinate 18 downwards.
AACAGTGGATCATCCGGG
>CANGOX010000163.1 GCA_947455605.1 Chitinophagaceae bacterium | reverse complement strand
TCGTTTACTGCTTGATGGTAAAGCCTATACGCATTTTGCAGACTTTGCAAAGAGTTATCAGCGTATAGGTATCTCATTACGGAATGCAGGTGATGATAAAATCACCAGTTACCGGATACCAGGTTTAACGACTACCCAGACCGGATCACTCATTGCTGTATATGATATTCGGCATAACAGTAGTGTAGATCTCCAGGAAGACGTCGATGTGGGCATGAGCAGGAGTGTAGATGGCGGAAAAACCTGGGAGCCTATGCGCACCATTATGGATATGGGCACTTATGGAAACAAACCGCAGGATCAGAATGGGATCGGTGATCCTTCTGTATTGGTGGATACAAAAACCGGTGAGATCTGGGTGGCCGCTTTATGGTTGCATGGCTATCCTAAACAAAGGGCGTGGAATGCTTCCCGAAGTGGACTTTCACCGGAAGAAACCGGGCAACTGATGCTTACGTGTAGCAGCGATGATGGGAATACCTGGAGCAGCCCCATCAATATTACCAAACAGGTGAAAGATCCTTCTTGGCAATTGTGTTTTCAGGGGCCGGGAAGAGGGATTACTATGTTGGATGGCACACTTGTGTTTCCTGCCCAGTATAAAGATTCTACCCAGTTACCCCATTCCACCATACTCTATAGTAAAGACCATGGCGCCAGCTGGCAAATGAGCAAAGCAGCTTATCCCAATACAACCGAAGCCCAGGTGGTAGAAACAGAACCGGGTACACTGATGTTGAATATGCGTGACAACCGCGGAGGATCACGTACGATCTATACGACAAAAGACCTGGGTAATACGTGGACAGAACATCCCTCTTCACGTTCTGCATTGCCCGAACCTGTATGCAATGCATCCATTATTAAAACGGAGTATAACGGAAAGCCGGTCTTACTGTTCGTGAATCCGAATGCAGTGGATGGGCGACACCACATGACGATCAAAGCCAGTCTGGATCTGGGTCTCACATGGCCGGTACAATCTCAATTATTGCTGGATGAGTTAACCGGTAACGGGTACCCCAGTCTTACCATGATTGATAAAGACCATATTGGGATTGTGTATGAGGGTAGTCAATCAAACCTTGTATTTGAAAAGATTGCTATAAAAGAAATCCTTAAGTAAAATTTTCTTACCCCCTGTGTTGTGAAAGCCGGCTTCTTGCCGGCTTTTTTGCGCCTGTTTCTGCCAATTAGAGCCGCTGTTTCTGCGGGTTTTCGCATGTATCAAAAATTCCGGAAAATAAATTTGGAGCGGATATGTTTTTTTGTATGTTTGTATATATGTCATACATAATACAAAATTAATTGCCATGAAACCAACGCCTTCCCTTATCAAATGTTTACTCGCTGTAATGGCAGTATTCATGATCACTTCCCTTTCTGCGCAGTCACGGAAAATAACGGGCCGTGTATTGTCAGACGCTGATAACAGCCCTTTACAGGGTGTTACCATTGCTGTAAAAGGAAAGAAGACCATCACCCAATCAGATGCTGCCGGTACTTACACGATCCAGGCATTGAAAGGAGATGTACTTACTTTCAGTTATACAGGTTTTGTTAATGTAGAGATCGTTGTGTCGGACAATGATGCGATCAACCTGAAATTAAAAACAGATGTTGCTAACCTGAACGATGTGGTGGTAATCGGGTATGGCACACAATCCAAACGAAATGTGACCAGTTCCATTTCTAAGCTTGATAAGGAAGTATTGGCAAGTGTACCCCGCGCCAATATCGGTTCTGCATTACAGGGAACGGTTGCCGGTTTGCAGGTAGTGAATGCAACAGGTCAGCCCGGTGCATCGCCACTTATCTTATTACGTGGAGGAGCGTCTATTAATAGTCCGGGTGCACCGCTTGTAGTGGTTGACGGAATCATCAGGGCATACAACGATATCGCTTCTGAAGATATCGCATCCATTGAATTATTAAAAGATGCAGCGGCTACGGCCATCTATGGTGCAAGAGCCAATAATGGTGTGATCCTGATCACCACCAAACAAGGTAAAGTGGGTACCTCGCAGGTGTCTTACAAATTTACCGGTGGCAATAATAAAAGAAGGAATGGCTACAATTACATGAATGCCAAAGATTATATCTACTATAACCGTTTGGGTAATCTGAATTCAGGTAGAACACTGGCACAGGTAAACAGTTCGAGAGGATATGGTTTACTTACCGGTGCGGCAGATCTGGCTTCTTTTGATATCAGAACCTATGATGCCACTACGGCCAATCTGTTAACCAAGGGTTGGGATACCGTTGGTGATCCTTATGGCGGAACCCTGATCTTTAAAGATCATAGTAAAGAAGTAGAAAATCTCGTTTTTCAGGATACCTATACACAGGATCATTACCTGAATGTAACCGGTGGTAATGAGAAAGGAAAATACTTTGCCAGTTTTGATTACTATAAAGAGAATGGTGTGATCATCGGTTCCGGATATAAAAGATTTTCCGGAGATGTAAATGGTTCTTATAAAATTAAACCTAACCTCGAAGTTAGTTCCGGTGTTACTTTGTCTACCTCTTCACAATTAGGTGTGATCGGTTCAGAAGTAAATACTTTATACCGTACCATGGCTATCTGGCCTACCTTTAATCCATGGCTCGATTCTGCCAAAACCCAACCCAACCCAGGTAATGGTAATACAGATGGAAATACTTTGTACTGGCTTGGAAAAAGAGATGTGACCAATGAAGTAAACAGGATCACTTTCAATTCTTCCATCAAATGGGATCTGCTGCCTAATTTCTATATTAAAGCAACGGGAGCGGGCTATCTGTTTGAGTCGCTTGACCAGGGCTTTAGCAGAGCCACACAGTTGTATACGAATATTTTTACGGTACCCCAGTCGTACAGTAATACAACCAGAGAATCCTATGCAACTTTCTCAAGATCATTTCAGCAGCAATACAATGTGATTGCTAATTACACCAAAACCTTTGCTGATAAACACAATGTAAGTGCCATGGTGGGTGCAGAATATTATGGCACCAAACAGTTCGATATGCAGGTGGATGGTACCCTGGCACCAACCGATGATATTAATACCGTAAATGCGGCAACTACGTTTGCTGCAGGTGTGAACTACACTACTAAATCTGAATATAAAATTGTATCTAGTTTTGGAAGAGTAAATTATGATTACGACCAGAAGTACCTGCTATCATTGGTGTTCAGGCGTGATGGGGTTTCCAGTTTACCCGATGGTAATAAATTCGGTTTCTTCCCCGGTATGTCTGCCGGATGGAATGTACACCGTGAAGAATTCTTCAAGAAAAGCGGTCTTTCCAGATATATCAATACACTCAAACCCCGCCTGAGCTATGGACAGAACGGTAACGTTTCCGGTCTCGGCAGGTATGAGGTACAGGGTGGATATGGCTCACAGGGTTTATATAACGGTGCAGCCGGTTTCTTAAATACCGGTATCATCAACAATAACCTGCATTGGGAGAAAAGCAAAACAACCGATCTGGGTCTGGATCTCGGTATCCTGAAAAACAGACTTACGCTGACTTTTGATTATTACAACCGTATTACCAGCGATCTGATCACCAACTTATCATTACCAAGCTATATCGGTTTTGGCTCTGTAAGAACCAACCTCGGTACTTACCAGAATAAAGGGTATGAAGTGGCAGTGAACATGAACGTGATCAACAAAGCCAATGGCTTACGCCTGGATATAGGTGCGAATGCCTCTTTCGTAAAGAATAAGATCATCCAGTTACCGAATAACGGAAATGATAACAACAGACAGGGTGGTATGCAGGTGTTTGACCCTGTTTCCGGAAAAGTAATATGGGTTGGTGGATTACAGGAAGGACAGGCAATAGGCGATATCTATGCATTTAAACAGGTATCCATTTTTTCAAGTGATGCAGAAGTAGCCAAGATCGCCGGTAACAGGAGAGATGTGGTAGCAGGTATCGGCGGACCGAATGTAAACTATGGTACAGGTAAGATCGCCGCAGGTGATGTGAACTGGATGGATGTTGACAAAAATGACACCATCGATTCAAGAGACCAGGTATATATCGGTAATGTGAATCCTAAATGGACAGGTGGTTTTACAACCAATCTTTCTTTCAAAGGATTCTCACTGTATTCACGATTTGAATTTGCATTAGGTCACACAATCTATAACGACCTCGTAGCAAGAACACTGGGTAATTACCAAGGAACGTTTAACTATTTCGATCTGCAGAAACAGGCATGGTCACCTACCAATACCAATACAGATATTCCCAAAGTATACTACGCCGATCAGGTAGCAGCGCCACTGGGTAAAAAGAATTATACACGTATCAACAATGCAGGTAGTGTATTACAAAGTAATAACTCACGTTTTTATGAGAAAGGAGATTATCTGGCTTGCAGAGAAATTACTTTATCGTATGAGTTTCCAAAAGCATTGTTAGCGAGAACAAAGTTCTTATCACAGGCAAAGATATATACGAGTGTAAGCAACCTGTTCTATATCACCAAGTTTACAGGCCCTTCACCTGAACCGCCAATTTCAGGAGGTTCTATCAGTGGTGTATATGCAGGTACGTATCCAACACCTAAATCATTTGTACTGGGCGTGCAGGTTTCCTTTTAAACATATCTAACAATTTATTTTATGAAAAAGAATAGTATCATCATATTATCAGGACTTACACTGTTTTCTATGTTAAGTTCCTGTACCAAACAAATAGAACTGGCACCGGTGAGCAGTATCAGTGATGCCAATTTCTGGCAAACGCCTGAACAGGTGGATGCATTTGTATCGGGCGTTCATAGCCGCTTTAGAGGTAGTGTAAGTACATTTCAATATCTCGGAGAAATGAGATCAGATATTTTTGGAACAGACCCAGGATCGAGTTCTGCTTTTACGGGTGAAGCTACCCAGGGCGTGGAAAGATTATGGACCAATAACCTTGATCTGGATAACCCTGGTGTATCTGCTTTTGGCGGGTTCTATTCCAATATTGTACAGATCAATCTGCTCATCAGCAAACTGAACAGCACCAATATCGTTACCGCTGCCAACAAAAGCTATTACCTGGGTATTGCTTATGGAATGAGGGCTTACTATTATTTTCATATGTACAGAACATGGGGTAAAGTGATCATTCAGACGGAGCCCACTACTTCTATCGATATTGCCAGTCTCGCCAAAGCAGCTTCTCCGGAAGCAGATGTCTTAAAACTGATCAAAGACGATATTGATAATTCCATTGCCAATTTTGGAACAAACTATACGTTTAAGAACACAAAATCCTATTGGTCCAAACCCGCAAGCCTGATGCTGAAAGGTGAAGTGTATCTGTGGACAGCTGCCAACGGTGGCGGTGCAACTGATGCAGCGATCGCAAAAACAGCATTAACAGATGCACAGACAAACACAGCAGGCCTTTCTTTGCAGTCGTCTTATGCAAACATTTTTGCCACCACCAACCGCGGTAACAGTGAGATCATTTTTGCGGTAAGAAATGTGTTGAATGAAAGTTCTTTACCTTTTGCAGGGACTTTTTATCCGCAATCAGGATTGATCGCAAACTATTATGATTCTGTAGGTAACAGGAAATTCAATGTAACAACAGATAACTGGGGTGGTTTATTACGTGCACCTATTAAGATCGCAACATTCAGAAAGTTCAATGATCTGGATAGCCGCAAATGGGCTTCTATCCAGCCAGCGTATAACCTGGTTGCCGGTAAATATGTAGTGGCCGGTTGTTTTGTAAGTAAATACCAGGGAGAACAAAATGCAGGTGCCCGCTCATACACCAATGATTATCCGATTTATCGTTATGCCGATCTGCTGTTATTATTGGCAGAAGCAAAAGTGATACTGGGCGAGAACCCGGCAACAGAGATCAATCTGGTGAGGGCCAGGGCCTACGGTGCAGCCTATAATGCAGCCGTTCACGGATATCCGAATCAGGCAATTGATGCGAAACCCAAAGATGCGGTTCTGCAGGAACGTTTTCTCGAATTTATATTTGAAGGGAAGAGATGGTATGATCTGAGAAGGGCGGGAGATACTTACGTGTTTGCCAATACT
>CANGOX010000162.1 GCA_947455605.1 Chitinophagaceae bacterium | reverse complement strand
TCCAACACCGCCCGGAGAAGATGGCTCTGCTGATCTCCGTTATGTTTTGGGTGTTGCGGATGACCTTGGTAAAATAATCACGGATTATAAAGTAGTTGTTGATAAAAGTACAGTGCCGGTTGGGACTGCCGAAAAAGTAAGGGTTGCCATTGCTAAAAACTGTATTACAGAATTTGATGTTGTGAGCAATCCTGAATTTTTGCGTGAAGGGGTTGCTGTGGATGATTTTATGAAACCAGACAGAGTGGTGGTAGGTACCAACTCAGAGAAAGCAAGAAAAGTGATGAGTGATCTGTATGCGCCTTTTGTGCGACAGGGAAATCCGGTCATCTTCATGGATGAAAAATCAGCGGAGCTTACAAAGTATGCAGCCAATTCTTTTCTCGCCACTAAAATATCATTTATGAATGAGATAGCCCAGCTATGTGAACGGCTGGGTGCAGATGTGGATATGGTGCGAAGAGGTATTGGTAGTGACGACAGGATCGGGAAACGATTTCTCTTCCCTGGGATTGGTTATGGTGGCAGCTGTTTTCCAAAAGATGTGCAGGCACTGATCAAATCATCAGCAGAAGTAAAATATGATTTCAGGATATTAACAGCTGTAGAAGAAGTAAATGAAGCACAGAAAATGCATCTGATTCCAAAGATCAAGATCTTTTTTAATGGTGATTTGAAAGGAAAGCATTTTGCACTTTGGGGACTTGCATTTAAACCTAATACAGATGATATTCGAGAGGCACCGGCATTATATATTATAGATGCATTGATTTCTGCTGGTGCAACGGTTACGGCTTATGATCCGGAAGCAATGGCTAATGTAAAAAAAATGCTGGGTAACAAGGTGAACTATGCTTCTGATCAATATAGTACGCTTGAAGGGGCAGATGCATTAATCATTGCAACGGAATGGAGCGAGTTCCGCACCCCGGATTTTGAGATTATTGAAGCCAAACTCAAAAATAAAGTGATCTTCGATGGCCGAAATCTATTTGAAGTAAAACATATGAAAGAACTTGGCTATCATTATGAAAGTATCGGCAGACCTTAATGCTTTACCTATGCCCCAAAAAAGAATATTAATTACCGGTGCGGCAGGGTTTTTAGGTTCGCATCTATGTGATAGATTTATCAAAGACAACTATCATGTGATTGCGATGGATAACCTGATTACCGGTAACCTTCGAAATATTGAACATCTGTTCAAATTAGAAAATTTCGAATTCTTTCATCACGATGTTTCTAAGTTTATCCATATTCCCGGATCCCTGGATTATATCCTGCATTTCGCATCACCGGCCAGTCCGATTGATTACCTGAAGATCCCTATTCAAACATTGAAAGTGGGGGCATTGGGTACACATAATTGTCTGGGTCTCGCCAAAGCCAAGAAGGCAAGAATACTGGTGGCTTCTACCAGTGAAGTGTATGGAGATCCGATGGTACACCCGCAAACAGAAGAATACTGGGGTAATGTAAATCCCGTGGGACCACGCGGTGTGTATGATGAGGCCAAGCGCTTTATGGAATCCATTACCCGCGCCTATTATACCTTTCATGGTGTGGAGACAAGGATCATTCGCATATTCAATACCTATGGGCCTCGCATGCGACTCAATGATGGCCGCGCATTACCGGCATTTATCGGCCAGGCATTGCGTGGCGAAGACCTCACTGTTTTTGGAGATGGCAGCCAGACACGTTCTTTCTGTTATGTAGATGACCTGGTGGAAGGGATCTTCCGGTTATTGATGAGCGATTACACCATGCCGGTGAATGTGGGTAACCCCAACGAAATTTCATTAAAGGATTTTGCAGAAGAAGTATTGAAATTAACAGGTTCGTCTGTGAAGATCATCTATAAACCTTTACCGGTAGATGATCCCAAACAAAGACAACCGGATATCACCAAAGCCAGAGAATTACTGGGATGGGCTCCAACGATCGACAGGGCAGAAGGGTTGAAAAGAACCTATGAATATTTCAAGTCATTACCCAAAGAAGAATGGTCCAAACAGCCAAAAGAATTTGAATCAAGAACTTAACTGGCACCAATTCAAAATCATTTAAATGTCGAAACCCATTATCGCAGTAACCGGAAGGAATGGCCAGTTGGGTTATGAACTGGAACAGTTCGTGAGTGTTTTTTCAGACCGGTTTACATTTGTATTGGTCGACAGGGATCTGTTAGACATAGGAAAAGCTTCTTCTATTGCCGATTTTTTTCAAAAATACCATCCAGTGTATTTTATCAATTGTGCTGCCTATACAGCCGTAGATAAGGCAGAAACAGCGCAGGAAGCCGCTTACCTGATCAATGCAGAAGCTGTGGGTATCATCGCCCAGCAATGCCATAAATACGGATGCACCCTTATACATATCTCCACAGACTATGTGTTTAACGGAAACGGCACAGAACCATACCAGACCAATGAACCCACTGATCCCGTAAATTACTATGGGTATACCAAGTGGATAGGTGAAAAGCTGGCATTGGAAAATAATCAACGAACCATTATTGTTCGTACATCCTGGTTGTATAGTTCGCATGGAAATAATTTTGTGAAAACCATGCTGCGTTTAATGAAGGAACGCCCGGAAATAAAAGTTGTAAGCGATCAAACCGGTTCTCCCACGTATGCCGCAGATCTTGCCAATATGCTCTTACATGTGATCATGGAACTCGAAAAAGGGAATCTTCATTACGGCATCTATCATTACAGTAATGAAGGCATGATCAGCTGGTATGAATTTGCGAAAACGATTCAGGAACTGGAAAATTTACCTTGTAAAATATTGCCGATATTAACTTCTGATTATCCTACTCCCGCTAAAAGGCCCGCATATTCAGTGTTGGATGCTTCCTCTTTAGTAAATGATTTTGGCATTCAGATGATCAACTGGAAAGAAAGCCTGATACATTGTTTGGCTTTGTTGAAAAGCTAATGACTGTATTTCCCGCACATCCTTTCTAACAACCTATTTTTGATGTAATTCAGTTAATTCCTTTCCGGTAAATACGCGGATTGTATGGTTCGGATTTTTTTAAAACACGATCACCACGGAAACAGCTTATGGCTACTGCAGCTCTTTCCGAAAACAGACACTGTTTTCCATGCCAATATATTGGCCATAATTTTCAGTGATACGGTAACCATTACGCAGGTATAAGCTGATGGCTTCCGGCTGCCGTTTACCGGTTTCCAATACACAAACTGCGTAAGACATTTCACTGGCCCATTTTTCCAGTTCAGCAAGTATGGCAGAAGCGATGCCCTTCCCACGCAGTTCAGGAGTCACAAACATGCGTTTTACTTCCATGGTATCCATCGCCATTTCTTTGATGGCGCCACAGCCAACAGGCTGTTCATCCTGATAGGCAACCAATACAAAACGGATCTTATTTGTTGTATTGTATTGGGCATAGAAAGCATGGTCTGCTCCGTCTCTGATGGCCAGATCGGTATCCAGCAATTTTACCAATGCTGTAAAATCAAGGTTGTCTGAATTCGTTCTGATCAGTTGTATCATGCTTTCTGATTTACGGGAGAGGGCAGACTATCTTTCAGTAAAGCCAATAATCCTAATAAGGGCCCTGCCGCCAACATGAGATAAATATACTTTGTATTAATATTTTCCGATAATAATTTGAGGCATTGGATACTAATGATAGTGATGGAAAATCCGATGCAATTCACAATAGTAAGAGATGTACCCCGCGATTCTTCTGCAACATTTTGTGCCACCAGTGTTGAAAATAAAGGTGAATCGGCCACCACTACCAATCCCCAGAAAAACAGGAATCCAAGCAATACCGGTACAGAACCCGTAAACAAAAGAACAGGAGACAGCAAACAACATAAGCCCGATAAACCCAATGCGATGGTCGCAATTTTCTTCGCCCCATATACCTGCGCCAGTAACCCGCCCAAAACACAGGCAAGCGAACCGGAAGCAATGATCAAAAAGGATAAAAAGGGAATGTTCAATGTTGCATGAAAATTGTGCTGGTATGTTGTGAGCATTATCGGCACAAAAGCCCAGAATGTATACAACTCCCACATATGTCCGAAATAACCAAATGCCGCCGACCTGAAATGCCCGTTACGAAATCCTTTGGTAAAAGCGGTGAGTGCTAATCTTTGTCCGGGTTTTCTGAAAGGTCCGTCCGGAACAAAAACCAGCATGGCCAGTCCGCCAAGCGCTGCCAGAACAGAAATGGAAACGATCACATATTTCCATGGCAGATCAGTAGAAAAGCTTTTTAATAGATGCGGGAAAGAAGTACCCAATACCAGAGCACCCACTAAAAAACCCAATGAACGGCCCAGCCCTTTCTGATAATAATCAGATGCGATCTTCATCCCCACCGGATAAATACCTGCCAGAAAAAAACCGGTAAAAAACCGGAAGCCCAATAATGCTTCAACAGTAAGGCCATTGATACAAATGCCAAGATTCAGCAAAGCCGCAATCATCGCACAAGTAAAGAAAACCCGGGAAGGGGAGAAGCGGTCAGCAACAGCCAATACGGCAAACACCAATGTACCGCATATAAAACCCAATTGAACAGAACTGGTGAGGTTGGCCAGAAAACGATTGTCGAGCCCAAAGTTTTGGATGATATCTCCCATCACCGCATTGCCTGCAAACCAGAGAGAGGTGCAGAAAAATTGAGAGAGAACGATCACGGGTAATATTCGCTTCATAGCAATACAGGCTTCTTTGTTGCTGTAAGATAATGGAAGTAGGATTGATTTTAATGATTACCCGTTACTAGAAAATGATCTATCCGGTTCTTTTGCTTCAAATGATGTTTGAAATGGATGTCGGTAAATTGATACCATTCAGCAGCACTAAAATTGCCCAATTCCGGATGTTTTGTTTTGCCGATACTATTTATTGAAACAACGGCATCTTTTAACACAAACAACTCATCTCTCAATATTTGCAGATCGGTTTTCAATTTATTTTTAACTGTGGCTGTGGTATCTCTGCATGGGAAGGATCACCTTCGATCTGTTGATCCGGAAAACCATTTCGGAAACAGTAAGCTTACTCACACGCTGTTCAGTTTGAAGATTTTTTTGAATAAATATACTTATTCAATTTTAGCCGGATGAGGTAAATATTGTGTGAATGGATAAAAAGATACGATACAATGAAACAGCAGGGATGATATTTCGAATTGTATACAGAACAGCTCAATTAAACTTAGCGGGAAGAAAACAAGACATCGCGGATGACAGTTATATGCTTAATTCATAAACCCAACGTTTTGCTGTAAGTAGGTTTATGGCTGCTTTAAGGCTTTACAATACAGATTTTAAATAAAATAAGGAAATCCGATAAATTTAAACGACCAACAACTTTTTACAGTGCAGTATGGATTTGTGTAGTGAGTTTGATCTTTGTAATATCAAATCCTTTCTCTTTTATTTTAGAAATAAGCTGCTGATAGATATTGTCTTTCATTATGGGTGTTCTTGAAAGAATCCACAGGTATTTTTTGTTTGGATGACCCACAACTGCATAACTGTAATCTTCTGCCAGATCAATGATCCAGTATTTCCCTTTAAAAGGCCAAAAAAACTGCACTTCCAGTTTTGCATTGCCGCTGTTTTCAACAACAAATGCTTTGCCTTTAATATAAGATTGTTTTCCGTTAACGCTATCCCGGTTACACCTGTTTTCAACTATTACAAAACCTTTGTCCGTTACTGTATATTCAGCAGTAGTGCAGGTACAACCTTTTTGAAACCGCTGCGGAAATGAAGCGATCTCATACCACTTGCCCCCAAATTTTTCCAGATCTACATAGGGAACGGTTTGCAGTGTTTGAGAGTTAGAATTAACTGTGTTCATGGAAATGAGTAAGGTTACAATGCGATAAAATGCTTTCATGATAAAAATTTTTTGAAAATCAAACTTATATTGAACTAATGGGGCTATCTGTTTTTCCAGGGTAAAGTTCTTTTATACCCTTTGTTCTCTTACTGTAGCTCCATTCGTTTCTGCCTTTTAGACCATGCAATGAATGGTGGAACTTTCAAAACAAATTTTCATATTTCAAAACTAACACCATAAATCG
>CANGOX010000161.1 GCA_947455605.1 Chitinophagaceae bacterium | reverse complement strand
CGAGGAACATCAGAGATACACTGGGATAGTAAAAAACCCACTCATTTCGATCTTATTCGTAACTTACTAAAGACCGGCTATGGTAAAGAAATGAAGGACATCATTCAAAGAATAATAGAAAAGTTTGATGTGATAAAGGTGGAAGAAATTGTTAAAACCATTGATACGGATGTACCGGAATCACATTCGCAATATAAAATTCCGGATAACAGAAAGCTTCTGATAATTAAAATGATAAATTTGCGTTTCGAAAAGTTGCGGGAACTGATACATGAAAGAGTTTGATAAAATATATGTAAGCTGGCGTAAGGGCCAGGGTAGCAGACGCTACATTATTGGTGTTCTTGGGGAAACCCGAGATGGCCGATATGAATTTGCATATGATCAAACAGGCGTTGAAAAAGCAAAAGAAGAAGGGTTTGGGCCATACACAGAGTTCCCCGATATCGCAACCACATACAACGGAAACGTATTGGATATTTTTGCGCAGCGATTAATCAAATCAGAGCGCCCGGATATTCAAAATTTTTACAGCTTCTGGGAAATAGAACCTCAATTTATTGATAACAAGTTTTACCTGCTTGCACATACGCAAGGTTTGTTACCAACGGATAATTTCGAATTCCTGGCAGATTATGCTTTAGTAGAGGGCCTTCACTTTGTTACAGAGCTGGCGGGATTAAGTTCATATAAATTACCATCAGATACTTTAAAAACGGGTGATTCACTTCGGTTTGAAGTTGACCCGCTAAACGAGTTTGATGGTGAAGCTGTAAAGGTTTATAAAGACGAGCTTGAGGTTGGCTACATAAAAAAAATTCATTGTCGTGTTTTTCATAAACCCGGTGCGGATAAACTTACACTTACGGTTAAAGCAATTGATAAAAATGGAATTATCAAAAGAGCTTTCGTGAAAGTCTCTTTGTAATTTGTTGTCTTGCGGGCATTATTGATCAACAGGATCTTTTTCCGAACTACCCCCAACTGCCCCCGAAGCCACAGCCCCCTTCAACATGTCTGAAAGCTTCTGTTTCATTGTAGCTACCCTTTCAGGATATTGCGCGGCCAGATTTTTGGTTTCTCCGGGATCTTCTGCCAGGTTATAGAGTGCGATCATACCATATTTGGCGAGCATTTTAGGTGCGGGTTTTTCGTTAGGGCCATTTTCATCGGCGCCTAAGGCAATCAGTTTCCAGTTGCCCATACGTATGGCGGCTTCTTTGGGTCCGTGGGTGGAGATGGAGAGAATGGCATCATGCGGCGAGGGTGCAGACTGTGTGATCATGGGCCAGATATCCAATCCGTCGAGCGGTAGTTTTTGTGTGAGATTGCCGCCGGCCAGTTTTACCAGGGTGGGATACCAGTCGATGGCGTGTAAGGGTTCAAGCAAACGTTTTCCCTTGGGTACACGGCCCGGCCAGTTTACAAAACAAGCCCCCCGGGTTCCTCCTTCATAAATAGTGGCTTTAAAATCGCGGAGGGGTAGGTTTACGCCGGGTGGGGGTGCACCGTTATCACTCAAAAAAACGAGTAAGGTGTTTTCGCGTATGCCCGCTTTGTCAATGGATGCAACGATCTGTTCAATGGCTTCATCAACAGCGGCCAGCATGCCGGCAAGTTTTTGTCTGTTGCCGGTTAGGTTAGGATACGCTGCCAGGTATTTTTCAGGAACCTGGTAAGGTGCATGAATACCGTTGAAGGGTACATACAAAAAAAGCGGTTTTGTTCTGGGTGTTGTTTCAATAATACGGCAGGCTTCTTTTGCAATTAGATGCGTACTGTAACCTTCTTCTTTTAAAGGCACACCATTGCGGTACCAATCGGGTTGTTTGTTTCGCTCGTGGGTAAAATAATCGATATTGCCATAATAGAAACCATATTGCTGATCAAAGCCGCGGGCATTGGGTTGATAGGCTTTGTCGAATTCGCCCAGATGCCATTTGCCGGTGATAGCCGTCTGGTATCCGGCGGCACGCAGGGCATCGGCCAGGGTGCGTTCGGTAAGGGGTAGTCCCCAGTGTGCGCCGGGCGTTACTATATTATATACACCGGTATGTGTGGGATAACGGCCGGTGAGTAAGGCGGCGCGGGTGGGAGAACAAACAGGTTGTACATAACTGTTTTCGAGAACGGTTCCTTCTTTGGCGAGGCGGTCGATAAAGGGGGTGGCAATTTCTTTTCCACCGTTAAAGCCGCATTCGCTGTAGCCCATATCGTCTATGAGGAGAAAAACAATATTGGGTTGTTTGTGGGTTTTGTTTTGAGCGGTGGTGGAGAATATGGATAAACAAAATAGGAGGAGGAGTGTAATTATATTGTTGTTTTTGTGGGGCATGGGGTGGGTGCGATCGGTGAAAAGAATCTGTTGTATGCTGGTATTGTGAATGTACAAATTTTATGTAAGATCCCTGGTAGTAAACGCCTGGTGATTATTGAATGCATGGTCTTTGGGATGAAAGCGGTAACGCAAAGTTCGCAAGGAACCGCAAGGTTCGCAGGGAGAGCATAGATATATTAGTATCTGAGTAGGTATCAGAAACCGTTGCGGAATAGTTTATTTTTAAGGCAGATAAAAAAGGAGCAAAATGAAATATAGAAAACTGGGTAAGACGGATGTACAATTATCCGCTATTGGATTGGGTTGTATGGGAATGAACCATGCGTATGGGGAACCGGATGATGTGGAATCGATCGCTACGCTGGAGAAGGCCTTGGAGCTGGGGATCAATTTTTGGGATACGGCGGATATGTATGCAGGAGGAAAGAATGAAGAGCTGATCGCGAAAGTGTTGAAGCCGAACCGGCAGAAGGTTTTTATTGCTACCAAATTTGGTTTCTATAATGATGCCAAGGGTCAGTTAAGTTTTGATGGATCACCTGCCTATATTAAAAAAGCGGTGGAAGCCAGTTTGCAAAGATTACAGACCGATGTGATCGATCTGTATTATGCACACCGGGTTGATCCGAATGTTCCGATTGAAGAAACGGTGGGTGCGATGAGTGATCTGGTGAAAGAAGGCAAAGTTCGTTTTCTGGGTTTATCAGAAGCGTCTGCGAATACGATCCGTAGAGCCAATGCTGTGCATCCGATCAGTGCATTGCAAAGTGAATATTCTATTTTAACCAGAGAGGTGGAGCAGGAGATCATTCCCTTGTGTAATGAGTTGGGTATTTCTTTTGTGCCGTTCAGTCCGCTTTCGCGTGGCTTGATCACGAATACAGTTGATGTTACTAAACTGGGTGAAAAAGATTTCAGAAATAAACTGCCGCGTTACCAGGGGCAGCATGCGGAGAATAATAAACAATTGTCTGCAGGCTTTGCAGCCATCGCTGCTGCCAAACATTGCAGCCCGGCGCAACTGGCCATTGCCTGGGTATTGACGCAGGGAGAGAATATGATTCCGATACCGGGTACCAAGCAAAGAAAATATTTAATAGAGAATGCGGGTGCGGTAGATATTGCATTGACCACCACAGATTTTACGCAGATAGATGCGCTTGTTCAAAAGTATCCGGACGTGGGAGATCGATATAATGAAACGTTTCATCGGTTTGTGGATAGGCAGTAGTCTTCCGGCCGTCATGCGGGCGAGCGTCATTGCGAGGAACGACGAGTCCGCCGCAGCGATAGCGAAGGAGGAAGCAAACTGTGGACTGCACTTTTAGCGCGATTGCTATATCTAAACCTCTCACAAATAGCTGTTACGCCGAACAACGACCCACAGTTTGCTTCGTCGTTCCCTGTCTGCCGACAGGCAGGCTCCTCGCAATGACGGCTGGATTTGAACCTCTCACAAATAACTGTTACGCCGAACGACGAGGCACAGTTTGCTTCGTTCCTCGCAATGACGGGTCCCGGCTTCTCTCAACCAAAACTTGATGGTAAGCCCATAATTCTTTATACTTACACCACCCTTTGCTTGCCACATCACTAACCGTATAAACCAAAACTATGCGCAGAAACATGATTGTTTGTTTGCTATCTCTTGCTATTGCTGTTCCGCAGATCATTTTTGCACAGACTGCAGCTAAAAGAAAACTGAGACCATCGGATGTGTATCGTCTTCAAACCATTGGTGACCCACAGGTGGCGCCGGAGGGGAATTGGGTGGCGTATACGTTAACCTCAATTGATTCTGCAGCCAATAAACGCAATACCGATATCTGGATGATCAGCTGGGACGGAAAGCAATCTGTGCAGTTAACGAATAGTGCGGATGCGGAGTCGCAGCCTAAGTGGAGTCCGGATGGAAAATATTTGTCTTTTGTTTCTTCCCGGCAAGGAGCTACCAATAGCCAGATCTGGTTGATGAACCGTTTGGGTGGAGAGGGTAAACAACTCACTACTTTAAAAACAGACCTGGTAGATTATTCATGGAGTCCGGATGGGAAGAAATTATTACTCACGATTAAAACGCCGGCAGATACTACCAAACCCAAAACACCAAAGCCTTTGGTGATCAACCGTTACCGTTTTAAAAGAGATGTAGAAGGATATATTACCCAACGCCAACCGGTGCATTTATATCTGCTGGATGTTGATACGAAAAAAATAGATACCCTTACTACGGGTGAGTTTGATGAATCGGGTGCGGTGTTTAGTCCGGATGGAAAGCAGATCGCTTTTGTAAGCAATCATACAGAAGACCCGGATAGAAATATCAACTCAGATATTTTTGTGATGGATGCACAACCCAAAGCGCAAGCCAAAAAGATCACGAGCTGGAAGGGTGCAGATAATGGACCCGTATGGAGCCCGGATAGTAAGCAGATCGCTTATTTCAGTTCGGGTTCTGAAAACTATACAGCGTATGAACAATCAAATCTTACCTTGATCGATCTTGCTGCAGGTGCGGAACCCAAATTATTATCCAAGAGTTTAGACAGACCGGTAAGCAATAGTAAATTTTCAAAAGACGGAAGCAGTATTGCAGTGTTAGTTTCAGACGACAGAGAAAGATACCTTGCACAATACAATACCAAGACCGGTGCACTCACAAAAATTGCCGGAGGCAAGAGAAGTTTTTCTGCGGTGTTACCTCATTCCACTAATAATTGGTTAGTAATGATGAGCGAGCCGCAATTACCCGCCGAATTGTATGCGGTTGAAAATGGAAACCTGAGAAGATTAACCAAACACCAGGATGATTTTGTGGCACCATTGGACCTTGCTACCGTAGAAGGCTTCACTTCAAAAAGCAAGGATGGTAATCTGGTATCGAATGTTTTGTTACGCCCATCAAATATTCCCGCTACGCAAAAACTGCCCACTATTTTTTATATACATGGTGGTCCTACAGCACAGGATGAATATGGTTTTGATCTGAGCCGTCAAATGCTGGCGGCCGGTGGGTATGCGGTGGTGGGTGTAAACTATCGCGGCAGCAGTGGCCGAGGTTGGGAATATTCAAAGACCATCAGTGCCGATTGGGGCAACAAAGAAGTAAAAGATATTGCCGGTGCGGTAGACTATACCATTGAAAAAGGAATTGCCGACCCCGATAAGCTGGGCATCTGCGGATGGAGTTATGGGGGTATTATGACGGATTATATGATCGCATCGGATACAAGATTTAAAGCGGCATCCAGTGGTGCGGGTGTGGCCATGGTATCTTCTCTGTATGGCGTGGATCAGTATATTATGCAGTACGATAATGAACTGGGCGCACCCTGGAAAAATATTGATAAATACCTGTCCATGTCTTATCCGTTCTTAAAAGCCGATAAAATAAAAACGCCAACACAATTCATGGTGGGAGAAAATGATTTTAATGTTCCTTCTCCGGGAAGTGAGCAAATGTACCAGGCTTTGCGTTCATTAGGCATACCTACCGAGCTGATCATTTACCCCGGACAGTTTCATGGATTAACCGTACCGAGTTATCTGAAGGATCGGTTTGAAAGGTATTTGGGGTGGTTTGATAAGTATTTGAAGTAGTACATAAAGGAAGCAACAAAGCGTCATTGCGAGGAACGAAGCAATCTGTGGGTCGTCGTTCGGCGTAACAGCTATTTGAGAGTGATCCCGAGATAGCTGTCCCGCGAAAGGTTCAGTCCACAGTTTGCTTCGTCGTTCCTCCTCGCAATGACGGCGAAGCAACCTGTGGGTCGTCGTTCGGCGTAACAGCTAT
>CANGOX010000160.1 GCA_947455605.1 Chitinophagaceae bacterium | reverse complement strand
GATCTCACCCAGGTCATTTTTCAGGTTGTAGAGCTCCAGTTTTTTTGTCTTCCAGAATTTGATCAGCTTATAATCTCCTGAAATAATGGCTGTGTGCGGATATCCATTATTGTATCGATGAAAATAAAAATCATCAGAAGGTCGTTGTACTTTTCCCTCTCCGTTATTTTTCATAACAGAAACCATACTTCCCCCATCCAGCTCAGCAACGGGTTTTGCCGTATTTCCAACAAGCTCATTGATGGTTGGTAACAGATCCCATCCGGCAACCGGTACATCTGTTTGCGTTCCCCCTTTAATGCCTGGGCCTTTCACCATAAATGGAACACGGATGCCTCCCTCATATAAAGTCCACTTTCCACCACGAAGCGGATAATTACGCATTTGTGCCGAAAAGCTGGATGGCGGATCTAAACGATTGCTTACAGGCGGAATAAACTCCACTGCGCCATTGTCTGCCATCAGAAAAATATAGGTATTGTCTGCAATGCCCAGCTTATCCACCATTTGTAATAACTCGCCAATACTGGCATCCAGGTCATTGATCATCCCTGCCCATGCGGGGGTATTGTGTTTTTTTCCTACAGGTTTGGCACTGAATTTATCAAAGCTTGCTTTCCTGGTTTCAAAATTCACATGTGTGGCATAGTGTGATACCTGCAGGTAAAATGGATTTTTTGTTTTTACCTGTTCTTTCATAAACCGGATGGACCGGTAAGTGATACTGTCCATCTGTTTAGGGTTATCGGTAATATAGTGTTGCAACCATTTCTCTTCTTTGTCTGAAGAGATATCCCCATTCTTATTTCCTGTATCACCATCACTTTCGTCATACCCTAATTGTTCCGGTGTGATCTTTGCTCGGAGATCCCATTTACCAAAATGTGCGGCTTTATAACGGTTATCAAATGCTTTTAAAACCTGTGGAATGGAATGATGTGCACTCTGTGCCGGTGCATATTGATCAGGGAATGCTTCATCACCCTGCCGGATAGAAGTTTGTCCAAACTGGATACTTCTTCTGCTGGGTGTACAGATGGGATCAGGCGCATACCCCCTGGTAAATCGTAAAGCCTGTTGGGCAAAACGGTCAATATTGGGAGTTTCATGATAATCACTTTTTGAATCTGCAATGCGGTCGTCCATTTTTGTGGAGAAACAACTCCAACCCAGGTCATCCGTAAGGATCAGTATAATATTGGGCCTTTTTGTTTTTTGTGAAAATGCGGCAGACACTACCATTGTTAACAATAGCAGTACCCCGGTCAGTTTCCTGATAAGATGAAATGAGAATATGTTTGTATGATTAAGCATTTTCCAATTTTATTTTTTTGTATACGCAGGATTGTATTTACCTCTTTCTTTAAACCCATCAAATGGCCGCATCAATCCAAAACGGGGATACCCATCAAATACATCACCCTCTGCTGTCATTCTGGGATCTCCCTGCTCGGTCAATTTTTTCTCGAGTTCCTTTTTCAATTTTTCACGAACCTTTTGCATTTTTACAGATGCAGAAAGATCATGCAAACAAAAAGGATCCTGCCTGATATCGTATAGTTCTTCGCTTTTTCTTTTTTCAAAACCGAGTTGAAATAAACCCGGCATTACCAACCGATTCCTGATCATATAACTTTTGGTTGGCGAGTCATCAATATCCTCATATCCTTCCAGGATCGGCTTCATATCCTTATTGTCTTTGATCGATGTTTGTTGCAAGGGTGCAGGATCGCCCAAAGGCCAGCGTTCCGGTCTGAAGTTTTCTATGTAGAGATACTGATCTGTTCGGATAACACGTGAAGGATATCCCAGATTATCTGGTCGGGCATGTGAATGTCTTTCACGGCCGGCCAATATAAAATGACGTGAAGTATCGATCCTTCCGGATCCTTTTCCGGTAAGAATGGGTAATAAAGTTTTACCGGTAATACCTTTAAAATGTTCCACTTTTGCCAGGTCAAGAAAAGTAGGTGCCAGATCGATCAGGCTTACCATATCGTTGATCTTCCTGTTCTTCCCGTTGATCATGGGGCCGCAAACAGCCAGCGGTACATGAATACCGTACTCCTGCATATTGGCTTTTGCGTAAGGGAATGGCATACCATTGTCTGAAGTGATCACTACGATGGTATTCTCCAGTTCCCCTTTTTCCTTCAGCATCTGTAACATTCTTCCCAATTGCTTATCAAACCATTGAATTTCTAAGGCATAATCAAGCATATCATTCCTTACCAGATCATTATCGGGGAGAAAAGGTGGAACTGATAATATTTTAGCAGACAAACCTGCAGCGGCACCTGAGCCTTCTTCATAATTACGGTGTGGTTCCTGCGAACCAAACCAGAAAAAGAAAGGTTGATCATCCGGCTTTCCGTCAAGAAAATCTTTAAAGTTGGCTACATAATCCGTTTTACTGATACCGGTAGTTGGCAATTTGCTCAACTGCCTTTTATTATATTCCGGACCAACAGGGTTGCGCTTCCATCCTCCATCTTTAAAATTTCCCGGATCCCAGGGTTTCCCTGTATATCCGATAAAGTAGCCTGCATTCTCCAGCGCATCTGTGAACACCGGAAATTTATTGGGAAATAAACTGGCATGTGTACCCGCTTCTTCCAATTGCCAGATCTGCCTGCCGGTTAGGATAGCCGCACGGGAAGGACTGCATTGCGGTGCAGCAACAAAGGCATTGGTAAATAAAATACCACTGGCAGCAACGCTATCGAACACGGGTGTATGAAATAATGTTTGTCCGTAAGCAGAAGCATGCGGATAAGACTGATCGTCTGAGATGGCAAATAAAATATTGATGGGATGTTTAGTAGGTTTTGTTTTTTGTGCATTCAGCGCATACTGGGATAGCAGCAAACTGATGCAGCAAAAAGATACCTGTATATATTTCTTATTCATACCCATATTTACGCTTTACATTGCCATTATCTGATGGGTGCTAATAACTCATCTCCCATTTCTGTAAACAGCACCTTCCCTTTTACGATCTCTGCCAATTTTGAACTGCCGTTTATCTTACCTGTATACAATTTTCCCCTAAAACCCAACTCGTTACCATATGCAGCAAAAGCTGTTTTACCGGAAACAGATTGAATTTGCAATTGTGGTGACAGATCATAAGAAAGTGTTGCTTCTATCTGCCAATCGCCTATCGATATTTTGGTGATGCCTGTTTCTGACTGACTTTCTTTAACGGGTAATGCCGTTCCGTCTTTTCCTACCTGTATCACTGAGAGAAAACGGATATGTGTGTTCTTCTCTTTATTGGTTGCTTTCACGTGCCATTGTGTGTCATCATATTTTTTGGTTCGCATACCCTTATAGTTCCGATAGATCACAGCCGGCACTTCAAATTTGTTACTGATATTCCAGGTGAAGGATTGCGAACTCCATAATTTGCCAATGCCCTTTACGCCTTCGATTGATGCAATAAAGCTATTATGCAAAGTATCCAGTTTCATGTTTTTCAGGCTGTGGATGAGCCACGACCAACTGGCATCTGTTTTGGATTCGAGTTCATCATAAATAACAATGATCCCGGGCTTGAGTAAAACAATGTGACGGTTAAATTTAGTTACCCCATAATCTTCTTTTGTCTCATCACTCTGGTAAGCATTGGCTGCATCACCTTTCATATAGGCCAGTTGCCCACCTTGCAGAAATCTGCTGAAATATCCATAAGCTTCTGCACTATACGGTTGGCCCTGGCCATTGATGAGTACCCCATTCATACTCTTGGTATGTTTGCTCCAGCCAATTCTGTGCGGATCA
Source organism: Chitinophagaceae bacterium (assembly GCA_947455605.1). Classification (GTDB taxonomy): domain Bacteria; phylum Bacteroidota; class Bacteroidia; order Chitinophagales; family Chitinophagaceae; genus Sediminibacterium. Next base: position 2,355 of record CANGOX010000160.1, on the reverse strand, counting down.
TCCATCGCAACTTTATAACCGGTTCTGTAAAACAGCCGTTTGCCGCCAAAGAGTATATTAAATGTATTTTGATCGGCCAGAATATGTCCATAAGCACCAAAGGGACTGGTTCGCATAGCGATCATCACATCTTTCTGTGTATGTGCAGGATCTGTATGCAAGGCAGCAACACCCGCTTCCTTTGATAAGTTTCCCATTGCAAAATGCAAGGTGTCTGTCACGCCCGGCATTTTTAATTGATCAGCTTCCTTTAATCTGTACCACCGTAATACCGGTTCTTTTGTAAGATCGATCTTTTGTTGTTTGATCAGTTGATTGGCATACCAGGCATATTTTTGATTTTGTGTAAGTCTTGCCATTACATTGGCAAATGATGCATAGGAAGCCGGTGGTTCAAATAATTCTTCTGTATTATCCCCATATCCATCTGCCGAGGAAGCAGGCGGAAAGTGATAGATCATCCAATCTGCCTGGTTACGGTACCAGGGATGCGCCTGTATAAAATCAAAACCTGTATACTGTTTAATAAATGCCGGGATCTCTACCAGTGTTTCCATGTTCATCTGGAAATAATAAGCTCCTTCTGCCCACCCGCCATCTATTCCACCCAATACAGGAGAACGGTCTAGGAATAATTCATAGGCATAGGAAAGCCATTTGGCTGATTCAGGTTCGTGTTTGTATAATGCGATACAGGTTTTAAAAAATTCATTTAAGATCAATTGCCATACATGCCCACTCAATACTTTTGATTCTATATTGTTCACCCAGCTTTTATAAAACTGCGATGCCCTGATGGAAATGGCTTTTTGCAGCATTTCCCTTTGTGTTTGAGAAAGCACATCAAAAAAAGTATCATATACCAATGCCATATCATACATGCACATTCCATCCGTAAAATCCCTTGAACCGGAAATACCTTTCGGATCCCATTGCGAAACTTCCAGGGCAATTGTAATGGCTTTCTCTTTATAGGCTGGGTTTCCGGTAAGCAGGTAAGCCTGGCATAAAGGCAATACCATGGCATGTAAAGAATATCCTAATGCAACAATGGCATCTGAATTGAGTTTTTTATCCTGGTTATTATTCTCTTCTTTCACTTCTGCCTGTGCATCCGCTTCTGTTATGATCTTCTCACTTAACGCTGTTGCTGCTTCTGCAAGGATCGCTTTAGCATCTGCCTGCTGTGAAAGTTTAGTGACGATATCTTTGTTTCCATTAACCAGTATGCGCGGATGGCTTTCAGGAATACCGGAGAGTAATTTCTCAGGTAAGGGAAAAACCATGGGTAATGCATCAGGGGTAATAGAAAACTGATGCACATCTGACCATTCTTTTCCTGAAACCTTATAATGCCAATACCAGTTCCCAGTTGCCAGCGCGGTGTGCGGATGGTAGATAGCACCGATCAGCCCCTCTGCATGGATCGTTGTATTCCCCTCAAATGTTTTACGCTGAGATAATTGGAGATCGTATTTTACCTGTTTCCCTTTTTGATAAGGCCAACGTAAAACAGGTGCATTAAAGAGAACAGCTGTTCCATTGGCGGGCACGGGTTCTTCCAGGAACATATTGTAGATGGCTTTCTTTTGCGCAAAGCAGGTATAGCCACACAATAGCGTTAATAGAAAGATATTTACTATGATTTTCCGCATTATCAATATTTGAACGCCTGTTACTTTTTAAAGGATCTTTACAGGCAATCCCTGCAAGATCACTTTTCTCTTTATGCTGCATCTTTATCTGTTTGATTCATCCTGTTATGTATACCAGGTTTGATTCACTGTATATGACAGTAAATACTAAACCTGATTATCAAAACTTTCAGAATGCAATTTTTCTCCATCTACACTGTAATGTGTAAGCTGAATCTTCTGTTTACCCGTTTTTCCGGTAACTTGTATACTCAGAAAGCCTCCAACAATATTGAGGTAACGGTGCTCAGGCAATACATCTTCTTTTTTCCATCCTTCTGCATGTTCATTACTTGCCGGGCCGCAGGCAAATTCCATCAAGCCCAGCTTCAGGTCTTTTGAAGCATATTGCCAATGCCTGTCTCCACAAACAATGAATACATTTTTCTTATCAGCCAGAAATTGTTTGATTTCATTTCCTTCATGAGCAAACCCGCTGTTGGCATGGTTATCCTTTTTCTGCGGCCTGTCGGGACCAACAATTGGCGTTGGACTGATCAGTATCCGATAGGTAGCATCTGATGCTTCAAAACTCTGTTTGAACCATGCCATCTGTTCTTTTCCCCAGATTGATTTATCGGGTCCATCAGGTTTATCATTTTTATCGCGGTATTCTCTTCCTTCCACCAGCCAAATCTGTAAGTCTTTACCCCAGCGGAAT
>CANGOX010000159.1 GCA_947455605.1 Chitinophagaceae bacterium | reverse complement strand
GTTCCATACACTTTAAATACATAGTATTCACCTTTGGTTTGTAAGAGCCCTGATGGAATCTCGCGTCCGTTGATCATCCTTGATAACACAACCGAGATAGTACCGGTATTTGCGATATCAGTATCTGAGTTAACCGAGATCGTTGATATGGATTTATCCGCTCCGACAACCTCCATATCATATAGCGGAAATCCTTCTTCTCTGACAACCACGTTACATCCGAACATTTCTAAAAGTTCCCGTATGTACATCTTACTATAGCCGAACATATCCAACTGGTGGAGCAAGCTTTTTCCTGAATTCATTGCTTCTGTTTATATTTTAAATACGTCCGCAGAATCCTTATGTGCGAGAAATAGGATGTTAATATTAACGTCAGTAGACTTCTGGAGCAATAAGATATTCTTCGATTTTCGATTAAGTTTGTCTTGAACCGAACATATTTGTCAAAAGACGATAATGCCGAGAAAGAAGAAGGTGAGGACGGGATTTTACAAGTTGATTATTCCGGAGGGAGCACCAGAGATCATAGCTACGATTGTAGCGGAAGATGAAAGTTACCACGAAAAAGAATTATGGGTGATCAAGCATTTATTCGTGTTGCATTCATTAATAACCAGATCGCATTCTTCGAACATAGATTTAGTGAGAGTGTCTATTAAAGTAGAATCTAAACGCATCAAATGTAGCAATGCGAACTGTTCTAAAATATACCGTAACCTTCGTGATCTTGGCCTGATTATTCAATCGAGGAAAGATTTCAAGCTGGGAAAGGTTTCTTGCAGCTATAAAATTGTCGATTGTAAATTCACAGAGTATAAGGTTGACCGGGCAAAGATTACTAAGAATCTTGATCTTATGCTATCCGGTGAAACTAACCGAGGTGAAACCAGACCAGATAAAAGTGTTGCCTCGAAAAATGATTTCGGAGATTACCGGCAAGTCCTCGCCAAAATAAGATTTACGCCAGAATTTCTTAAGGCTTACGAAAAACTGAAAGGTGAGAGTGATGTAGGAGAGGTGTGTAATGATCATGAACATACATGGACTACCCAGAAACATAAAGAGATATCAGGGAATCCATTACACGATACTTTCGTACCTGGGTTTATAACACCACTTGAGGCATTTGCCATTCAGGAGATCATTGATGGTAAGATTAGAATTAATCAGGGCGCCAAAGGCCATCGCATTTATACAAACTTCACAGATCTTCCCAGGAAATTTCGGCCCTACCTTCTACTGGATGGAAAGCCATTGATCGAGATCGACATAAGGAATTCCCAACCATTGCTGGCTGCGATATTATTCAGGCGATACTCTGAAAACGAATACGGCTTCATCAAACCGGATGTGCTGCTTTACCAGGGTTCTTGCGAAATAGGATTGTTCTACGAGCATTTCATGGATATCAATAATATTCCAGATCCTGAGCGGAGTAACGTTAAAAAGAAATTCTTTGGTCAGGTATTCTACGGGATGGAGTATGAAAATCGCGATGAACTTAAAGTTAGATTTATAAATTGCTATCCCACATGCTATGAGGCTATTTTCGCTATCAAAGGCGGCAGGTTCTATTCTAAGTATTACAATGAGTTTTCTATATTGATGCAACAAGTAGAGGCATCAATTATTCTGGCGGCAAATTTCGAAATGATAGAACAGGGAATAGACTGCTACAACATTTTTGATGCATTATACGTCACCTCTGAAGAGGATGCGGAAAAAGCTTGTGAATTGTTGAAGCAAAAGTTTAAAGACTTCGGATTGACACCTTCACTAAGAATCAGCAGGATTACGCAGTAAGCATTCAAACTTTACTAAACATTCTCTATTGCCGTATATAAACAGATTATTCTTCCACTTCAACCAATCGCCATGCCAGTCCTTTTCTTTCATCTTCGTTACGTATGAAGGGTTGTGGCCTTACCTGATAAGTTTTTCCGTCTTTTTTCAATACTCCACGGTTCCACTCATCATCTTTTCGCATGGGGAACATCAATAGCCCAAGATTATACTCCCAATCATGGGATGCAAAGAAATCCATGATACGGATATTCAAGTTATCACTTCCACTATCCTCTATGCGTGAATCTATTTTTTCGAATAGCAGTCTGATACTATTTTCTTCCACTCCGAATACTTTAGCTGTATGAGTTATCGAAATTTTTGTATCATGTGCCCATTCACCTATTTGTCGATCAAAATTAGCTTTCGAAATTTCCCCCCTCTCATAGGCTACGGCAAAATCTTTTGGTGAGATACTGTCATGCCTCCTTATTGTTAAGATTTGTTCTTTCCAATCACGTTTAGCGTTATCATCCACGTATTTAAGAATTCCATACAATTTCTCTATTGATAGATTATTGCTATCAAATATCGTGTGGGCAGGTACTGATTCATCTGTCTTGCACTTGCACCTTCTACCGGAATGGTACTCGCTCTTTATAACCTCATTCTGCTTACCACATTTAAGGCAGGTAAAAGTATCGCCCCATTTATATTCTGCCAACATCTCTAAGATATCTATGTCCTGTTTGGTGAATGTTTTTTTACTCATGGGATCTTTTGTGCGGCTAAGCTAAGTTGTTTTCTTATCCGTCAATCACCGTTACCAAAATTTCAAATGCATATTATCTCCATGAAACAAACAATACAAGCCTGCTGGTGTGCGGCTATCCTAAGTAACTTCTTTAATCACGCCATGACCTTTGCCTTGTTATTAAAAATTAGTAGAAACTAACCAGGCGAGACCCGCCAAAAAAAATTAAGACACCATGAAAAAATTCACATGTACATGCACACCAGTATTGATCGCGTTGATAGAGAAACACGAAATCTTAAACCGCTTTGGTAGAAGGGAGCTTGATCAATTCCTACGTAAAGAAATGAAAAGGTATGGAATGATAAACAGGCCAATTGCAATCCTTGATAGCGAGACCGGCAAGTATCAGGTATTAACGGATTGGGAACATATTGAGAAGGCATCAAAAGATAAGGATACAGAGATCGAACTGAATGTAATTGATTGCTCGATCGGTGAAGCACCCAGATTATATAACTATATGGTAGCGTATAAGAATAGCAGGGACTACAGAAAATTACATGACCTTATTCTATACCTGAAAAACTATCTTAATAACACACCCGAAGGAAAAGAATGGCATGAAGAAATGGGAGGCACGCTAAGAAAGAACCTGGCTTATTTGATCGGTTATAAAGATTCAATGATTGATCACATACTTAAAGTAGGCAAATTCGTACCGGAAATGTTGGATGAAATAACTGCGGGTGAAGCTACTTGGGCCGTTGCTCTGGAAGCAGCCACTGAAGTGAAACAAAAAAACGAAAAAGAAGCGATCAATAAAAAAAGTGACACCTCTGATGCTGGAAATACTGCACCTACTACCTCGATCTCAATGATACCGGCCTTTCAGGAGCCTACTGAATCAAATACATCCGATTCTTTTGAATCTACGGATACAGACGACGGACCACCGAAGTATGTTTCCACTAATACTGTTCCGCCTATTTTTTCTAATGCAGGCTTACCTGAGCTGCCCTCAAATAAGTTGGTTCTAAGTATTGAGAGTATAACAGATCTCGAACTGGATATTATTGATGGGCAGGTAACAATGGCGTCCGTAAATGAAAAAAACAAAACCGGTTATCGTCTACAGTACTCACTCGGACCAGAAAACAGCACCTTCAATATTTTGGAAGGTCTTCTCACGATAGTAACTATCTCCATCCATCATTCAATAATAAAATAGAACCCATGAAGAAAAAACAACTTTCCCTGAGCACATGCTCAGGGCTTGGCGGCCTGTGTTCGTCAATCCCAAACAAAATCTGTTCTGATATTTGGGCTTTACCAGAAAAGGTTTATAGAGCAAATAATGGTAAGGGGTTATACCTTACCGGAGAAGCAGGCGATTTAAACTCAATTACTCTCGAAAGCCTAAACTATCAGCTGACCCGAGCTCAAAAACGTAAACTTAAAAGAGGTGAGCTTTTAATTTACACCAGTGGCTCTCCGTGCCCAGGTGTGTCCAGACTAAATCCGAATGCGTATGCATGGGATCATCGAAACCTTTTGATGCTCCAGCAAATTCGCCTATGCAAAGAGTTGCTTCCATCAGTCTGTGTTTTCGAACAAGTTCCTGGATTCTTTGATGAACGCATTAAGCCGTTCAGTAAGCACTTTTTCGCAATCTTACATAAAGAATTATCAGCTGACTATTATTTTGATCTCAGGCGATTGAATGCAAAATATTATGGTGCGAATCAGGACAGGAATAGATTGATATTCATGTTTGTAAGAAAAGATGTTGGTACACTTCCTTCATATCCGGCACCATCTGATGTTGTAGCCGCTCAATACCTTTCTAATCTTTTGCCAGGAGTGATAAAATATAATTCAGGTAAATCATGGCAGAGTGCTCAGCAGGTTGTTGGCACCATTACTCGCGGTTCAGTTAAGCTCGCATTTTCTAACAGTAACATAGAAAATATGACGATCTCACAACGGCAGTTGATATGTGGTGTAGAGCATCTGAATTTAGATTTAGAAGGAATCAGCATGAGCGATAAAGCAGAAATGCTCGGCAACATGGTTCCCAAGCAGTTTGGTGATGCAATCATGAAACACGTATTCACTAACATACTTAAGATACCACTCTAACACAATAATTTCTTTTATAATTTTTTACCCGGCATCAGTCAGGTGAAGCTTAAACCATTTTTTATGTTATCAGTGAGACCAGTTTTTAACACAGGATTCAGCGGCTATCCAGAATATTCGGTTAACCGTGTAATTGAGGTACAGGCAGTACATGTATCCAACGGATATATAGATTATGATGATCTCGAAAACTTTCTCCAACAGGAAGAGGTGCCGGATTGTGACGATGTTTTAGTATACCCATTTGTTTCGGTGCGCAAGCGTGCTTAATAAATCGAAGCTTCGATCTAATGCTCACAAATATCTTGCTGCTCCAGAAAACTGGAGCGGTAAAATAAATTAATTAAAAATATTCTTTGCGGGTATTGTCTGGCATATTCGCTCTATAAAACATTCACTAAAAAAAGAACAGCATAAAGTGTTTGGCACGAAGTGCAAGCACGCAACCGACACGGTATTTCCCGACTTGTATGTAGTCGCGAATGCTAACAGTGTAAGGGGATTCCCATGCCGGTATTTTTTATAACTGCTAAAATATTATCCATGGCAGAACAACAAATGGTATCAATAGATACCCTGATTAAAAGCGAACTTAAGCGGGAACGGCAAAAGTTATTAAAAAAAATGGCCAGTCCTGAACTTGGAATTATTGTGGCTCTTAGTTATCTAAGCCCTAATGCCTATCACAATTTTTATTCGATTAAAAAAAGTGTGAGAGTGTTGGACATGGTTTTTGATATCCAGACCGATGGTAGAAAGAGCGTGGATGTGATATTCCACATGAGGAGCGATAGACCATCATCGCATGAAGAGTGTATGACTCTGCCGTTGGATAAGTTTGTGGCTTCGCATTGTATCACCGGTATTAGAAAGATACCTACAGCAGGCCAGATGAAAGCATTAGAGTTTTACAAACGGATAAATAAAGTTGAAAAAAGAGAACGCAGTAAAACTGTTTGATACTCAGTCAGATGCTTTACAACAATTGGTATCGAAAATTCAAACCAGACTGCAAGGCGCTGAAAGCGATAGAAGTTTATATCCTTGATGAGAAACAAACCTTACAAACATATTCTCCAAGTAGAAATGGCGTTTGGATTTGGCGATGGTATAGGCACATATTGTATCAGGTGTTTTTTCATGTGCCAGCTTTTATGAGTCTTCTCAGCAAAGAGAATCTTACAGAGTTGTTGAAGGTTACTGACAGCTATTAAATGGCCGAAACAGGCCATCTGATAGGCAGTACGAAAATGAAAAAGAAGTGATGGGATTCTATTGCGATTTTTCTCCTGAGTAAGAGGAAGTAATAGCAGAGTAACTATCGATTAAAGTTGCTTTTATAAATACGGGGTGTCGTTTCTACGTCCTGCCCCTTTCTTTTGTAAAACTTCCTCGTTATCGGTCTTCACTAAACAATTCACACACCGGTAAAAAAAATTAAAGTAGTATTCAGTTGGCAAACTAAAACTTAAATGAAAAACAAAAACATTAGTAGAATACTTCGG
>CANGOX010000158.1 GCA_947455605.1 Chitinophagaceae bacterium | reverse complement strand
TGATCCATATAATACATTGTCTGGTCCCATACCCTTCATGCTCATATTGCTTATTCCAAACATAAGATCAGGCAATAACCTTGCTTTTTCAAGCAGTGTATTGGCTTTGGCGGTTTCTTTTTGTTGTTGAAGTATATTCAACAAAGGATGTCCTTCTATTGTGTTCTTGCCATCCACCAGCGTAATTTTTATTTTTACAGGTTCGGGAGAGGGCTCAACCGGTGATGTTGTGTTAAGCAATAACCTGAACTGCAGTTTTGTGATCTCTATTTCTTCTTCCAGTATTTGTAATTGCAAATAGATATTCCCCCGCTGATTTTCAGCCGTTGTTTTTTCCAGTAGATTAGTTTCTCCTGTTGATAAACGCAAAGTTGCTTTTTGTAAAAAAGAAGCATAATTACTGTCGGCTTTGAGCAGCAGCAGTTTCTTCTCCTGCATTATCAGTAGGCTATAATACAGCTGTGAGACCATTTTCCTGATCTCGGCTTCTTTCAGCGTTACACTTAGCACAGATGTTTTCCATTCTTCCGTGAATACTTTCTTTTGATTTGAATATACGGTTGGAAAACTAAATGATTGAGAAATCCCTAAACGGGTATCAGTATACATGCCATTGATCTGACCCGCTTCAGCCATGATCCCTGTTTTGGGGATCGAAGCGGAAGAAGCGATCAGTTTCTGCTGGTATACTGCTTTCAGTTTCTCATTGCGTATGGTGGTATTATTTTTTAAAGCGGTATCAATGGCGGCCGGGAGAGTGATCCTCTTTTGAGCTTTTGCAGTTACCGTTGATAATGATAAAAAGATCAGAACAGCTACACCATAATTCGGTTGCTTATGTTTTGTGCCTGCTTTTTCAAACAGAATATATAAAACGGGTAATACAAATAGTGTAAGGAAAGTAGCGATCAATAAGCCACCGATCACAACGGTTGCCAAAGGCCGTTGCACTTCTGCGCCGGATCCATTACTGATAGCCATTGGTAAAAAACCGAGAGATGCAACAAAGGCGGTCATTAAAACCGGCCGTAACCTTACTTTGGTTCCCATAAGTACAATATTGTGAAGATTCGTTAATCCCTCATTTTTCAGCCTGTTGAATTCTGCGATCAATACGATCCCGTTCAGTACTGCTACACCAAACAGTGCAATAAAACCCACACCTGCACTAATGCTGAATGGCATTCCCCGTAGCGCAAGAAACAGAATACCGCCAATCGCAGAAAGCGGAATAGCCGTATAGATCAGTAAGCCATGCTTCAAGGAACTGAATGCAAAATAGAGCAGCACCAGTATCAGGAATAAGGAAACCGGAACGGCAATTGATAAACGCTTTTTGGCTTCATTCAGGTTTTCAAATGCCCCTCCGTAACTGATATAATAACCGGCTGGTAATTTGATCTGCGCTTCTGTTTTTTGCTGTAATTCCGTTACAATACTCTGTACATCCCTGTCCTTTACATTAAAACCCACTACGATCCTTCGTTTGGCATCTTCTCTTTGAATCTGATTGGGGCCATTCTTGATTTCAACTTCAGCTAACTGCGACAAAGGGATCTGTGTTCCCTGTGGTGTAGGAATAAGCAGATTCTGTACATCTTCCAGGTTCCTGCGTTGATCTGTGTTTAGTCTTACAACGAGGTTGAAACGTTTCTCTTCCTCAAAGACCAAACCGGTTGTTTGGCCGGCGAAAGCCGTATTGACCACTCTGTTGATATCAGCAATATTGAGTTTGTATTGCGCGATCACATTACGGTTATAGGTAATGATGATCTGTGGCATTCCGGTTACGGGTTCTACAAACAGGTTCTGGCTTCCTTTTACCGAGCTAACGATTTTTGCGAGTTTCTGTGCATAGGCAGAGAGTGTGTCAAGGTTTTCGCCAAAGATCTTGCATACCACATCCTGTCGCGCACCTGTCATTAATTCGTTAAAGCGCATTTGTACAGGAAACTGAAAACTAGCGGTGATACCGGGTACATCCTGCAGTGCAACTCCCATTTTTTCTGATAATTCTTTAAAGGTTTTTGCAGAGGTCCATTCTTTTTTATCTTTTAAAATCACCATCAGGTCACAGGCTTCCATGGGCATGGGATCGGTAGGTATTTCACCGCTTCCGATTTTGGTAACAATTTTCTGCACTTCAGGAAACTGCGTTTTTAAGATATGCGCGGCTTTTTGGGTACTGGCAATGGTTGTATTCAGGTTACTGCCGGTTAGTACCCTGGTATCAACCGCAAAATCTCCTTCTTCCAATGCCGGAATGAATTCACCACCGAGCGTGGACAGGATATATACTGCAATAGCAAACATGATGGCAACTGTAGCAAGCACTGATTTCGGAAAATGTAAGATCCTCGCCAAAGCATGCTGGTAAATCCTTTCTACCCGAAACATGACCTTATCGGAGATATTAGGTTTGTGTTTGATCTTTCTGCTTAATACCAGCGCACTCATCATGGGTATATAGGTAAGCGATAGAACAAAGGCGCCCAGCAGGGCAAATGCCACTGTTTGGGCCATAGGCTTGAACATCTTGCCCTCAATGCCCTGCAGGGTAAATATGGGCAGGTAAACGATCAGGATAATGATCTGACCAAATACAGCACTGTTCATCATTTTACCTGCAGACAAGGTTACCTGCTTATCCATTTCAGGTTTTGATAATTGGTTTGTATGACTGAATTTTTTACTGTGGGTAAGCTGGTGCATCACTGCTTCAACAATGATCACGGCTCCATCCACAATCAAACCAAAATCCAATGCACCCAAACTCATTAAGTTACCGCTTACGCCAAACAGGTTCATAAGGATGATGGCAAAAAGCATGGCCAATGGAATAACCGATGCCACCAATAAGCCTGCACGGAAATTTCCAAGAAATAGCACAAGAATAAAGACCACGATCAATGCACCTTCGAGCAGGTTTTTTTCAACGGTGCTGATGGCATTGTTGACCATTTTTGTTCTGTCTAAGAAAGGTTCTATCACTACACCTTTGGGTAAGGTTTTCTGGATCTGTGCGATCCGGTTCTTTACATTTTTGATTACGGCACTACTGTTAGCGCCTTTCAGCATCATTACAACGGCACCGGCTACTTCTCCCTTATCATTAAAACACATGGCACCATAACGGGTGGCATAACCAATAGTCACATCAGCTACATCTCTTATAAAAAGGGGTGCACCGCTTTCCGTTGCCTTCACCGCAATATTCTCTATATCATTTTTTGTACCAATCAACCCTTCGCTCCGGATGAATAGAACGGTAGAACCTTTTTCAATATAAGCCCCACCGGTGTTCTGGTTATTCTTCTCCAATGCTGTGAATACATCATTGATGGTAATATGAAAGGACTGGAGCTTATTGGGATTGACCGCTATTTCATATTGCTTCAGCTTACCACCAAAACTGCTCACTTCTGCCACACCTTTTACGCCGAGTAACTGTCGGCGTACGATCCAGTCCTGAATGGTGCGTAGTTCTGTTTCATCATATTTACTTTCATACCCGGGCTCAGGTCTTACCACATATTGATAGATCTCTCCAAGCCCGGTACTGATGGGGCCAAGCTCGGGAGTTCCTATACCCGGGGGGATCTGTGATTGTACTTTTTGCAGCCGCTCTGCAACCTGTTGTCTTGCCCAGTATACATCTGTTGCATCATCAAATACAATGGTTACCAGCGAAAGTCCGAAACGTGAAAAACTACGGATCTCTTTCATTCCGCTGATATTGCTGTTGGCCTGTTCTATGGGAAAGGTTATCAGCCTTTCAATATCGGTAGCGCCAAAAGAAGGGGCAACCGTAATTACCTGTACCTGGTTATTAGTAATGTCCGGAACAGCATCTATCGGTAACCTGGTGGTTTCATAAATACCATACCCGATAAGGGCCAGGGTAAACAGTCCGATAATGAGTTTATTCCTGATGGAAAACCCAATGATCTTATTAAGCATATTGGTTGTTTGATCAATTTTCGATTGAATGAATAGATACAGTTCTGCACTAACACCGGGTGCGTGCATTCATCACATAAAAAAAAGGAGTACTAACAGTACTTTGGCGGTTGCCAGATGGTGGATAAGAATGAAGAAGCAGTGAAAGCTTCCTTATAAGAAGGAAAGGATGTTGTTTCTGCAATGACCGATTTTACTACCTCTGTTGAAAAGTTATTGGCAGTAAAAGGAGAAAGGGTTGAATTGGTACAGCCATCATGCGTTTTGAAAGGCAATTTCATGTCCTTTTCATAATCCGCATCTTTTACAATGCCATGTGCATAATGCATACAAAGAAAATCCCAAAGTGTGATATCGCTGTTCTCCTGTCTGTGTTCGGTAAAATGTTCAACCAATAACGGCAGTTTCAGCAACTGGGATAATTCAGTTGTTGAGAGCAGGTCACTGGAGAGAAATGATATAGCGATCAGCTTTTTCAATGCTGCGAAGGTACGAAAACGTGATTAGCCCAACAACAGAGGATCAGGTATGGGGATAATATATTGTACATTTTTAATATTGGATATGACTCGATGAATCCCGAAATTAGCATTTCAACCATGATAAAATTCTCATCTACCATACACCAGTTTGCCGAGCAGGGCGAAAAGACCGGCTGGACCTATATTGAGGTGCCGGTGGATCTTGCCCAGGAATTAAAACCCGGCAATAAGAAATCCTTTCGTGTGAAAGGAAAGCTGGACAAATATGCTATATCCGGGGTAGCGCTTGTGCCCATGGGTGGTGGGCGGTTCATTATGGCCATCAATGCGGCGATGCGCAAGGGGATCGGTAAAAAGAAAGGGGCCATGGTTACGGTACAGTTACAAATAGACAAGGACCTGCTTGAACCCACCCCTGATTTTCTGGAATGTCTGGAAGATGAACCCAGGGCAAAAGCGTACTTCACCCAATTAAAACCCTCACACAGGAATTATTTTATCAAATGGATGGCCGGAGTAAAATCCGAAGTTGCTGTAGCTAAACGGATGGCAACAGTTATTACAGCTTTGTCAAAGGGGCAGGATGCTGTGGCCATGTTTCAAAGCCTGAAAGCCGAAAAACAAAAGGATCCGTTCCGTTAATGCAACCTTGCTTAAAAAATCGGTAAAAAAAAGAGATCCTGAAACTGACTACTTAGTAAGTTTTTCCTAATTTTAGTGTGTGACCGCCAGAAGCACCGATACCAAACAGGAAATTATCCGGATAGGGAAGAGCCTTATCAGGATGTATGGCTATAATGCTTTCAGCTATGCAGATATTTCAAAAGAACTGAATATAAAGAATGCTGCAGTGCATTATCATTTCAGGGGAAAAGAAGATCTGTTGGCCGGTATACTGGATAATTATATGGAAGAGTACCAACAGTTGGGTAAACACTTACAGGCATCTTCCTTAACGGCTTTACAAAAGCTGGAAAAGTTCATCGAACGCTATTCTACACTGGCAGAGTGTAATTGTATCTGTATCATCGGCTCCGTTGCTTCTGATTATAATACATTACCCGAATCGGTAAAAGAAAAGACCACACAATTGATCGGTTTGGCCGTGAGTATGATCGAAAAGATCTTACTCGAAGGGAAACGGAAAGGTGAATTGCATTTTGAAGAATCGGCCCGAACCCGAACATTACTCCTGTTAACCAATCTTGCGGCAGGGGTGCAACTGGCCAGGATATCCGGTAAGAAAGATTATGACGCCATTCGGAAAGCAGCAATTAGCCAGTTAAAGTAATTTTTTTTGATCTTAAAACTTACTTATTAGTAAGTAAATAATTATACAACTTAAAACAAACAACCATGAAAAAAATGATCTTATCGCTGTTGATCACAGCCGTTACAGCCAATTTTGCAGTTTATGCACAAGCCCCCTCAACTGATTTTCAAAAAGGATCGATACTGACCGCTGCCAATGAGAAAGTAGAAGGAACGATTAAAGACCAGACCAAAAACAAAGGTTCTATTGCATTTGTATCGGTCAGCGGTCAAAAGAAAGTATATACACCGGCCGAACTGGCAGGTTTCTCACTCAACGGTGCAAACTATATTTCTTATTCCAGCGATTTTTATAAAGTGGTGGTTCCAACAGGAAAAGCAACTTTGTACCAGCGTGTTACTGATAACAGTGGTAAAATGTTGTACAATGGTGCCGAAGTAGTTAGTGTAACAACTGCAGAAGGGAAAGCGGGCGATTTTTATATTCAGATAGCCTCCGGTGATAAATGGATCTGGGTTACTCAAAAGAATTTTGATGCAGTGGTATCTGCAGCATTTGCAGATTGCGCATCT
>CANGOX010000157.1 GCA_947455605.1 Chitinophagaceae bacterium | reverse complement strand
TAATGTGCGTGAGTTGAAGAATATTGCAGAGCAGATATCTGTACTCAGTACCAGTGCACAGATAACGGGTAATGAAATGCGTAAATTCTTACCGGAAGCAACCGGTAACCGTTTACCCATGCTGGCAGGACAACATACAACCGGAGAATTTGCCAATGAACGGGAGATCCTGTACAAACTCTTTTTCGATATGAAAAAAGATGTAACAGAACTGAAGAAGATGTTCCTCGAAATATTACAGAATCCTTCTCTGGCTGGCAGTGCAGCTAATTTTACGAGAGATTCACTGGTCAATGATTTTCACAGTAATGGAGAAGTGCAACAGGCGATCACAGGTTCTAATAACGGGCAACCGGCAAATGGGCAACCCGCTTTTCTTCCATCAGGAAACCATTCTTCGCAACCGGTATTGTTGCATGAAGACGAAATACAACAGCATGAAGAAGTAGAAGAATCGTTGAACATCGTAGATAAAGAAAAGGAGCTGATCATTAAAGCCTTGAAGAAACACAAAGGCAAAAGAAAAGATGCATCACTTGATCTGGGTATCAGTGAAAGAACTTTATACAGAAAATTAAAGGAATATGATATAGACGAATAAATAAAACCTTGCCTTTGTGTGCAAATGAAATCTTACACAATGGCACGGGTAGTACTGCAATGATTGAATAATTAATCTATACTAATGGGTATGAACTTTATGCCGGATATTTTTAAAAATCGTTTGCGCGGAACGCAGCTACTGGTGTCTTTGTGCATGCTGTTTTTTGTTGCTATCCTGTTTCCCTCTTGCGGTATCTACAGTTTCCGGAATGCTACGATACCGGCAGAAGTAAAAACGGTGAATATCAAATTCATCCAGAATACGGCACGGTATATTAATCCGCAACTGAGCCAGAAATTTTATGATAAGATCCAGCAGAAGATCATAGGCGGAACCAAGCTAACCCGTTCCAACAGCGATGATGCCCATTATGTGATCAGCGGCACCATAACCGGGTATGATGCCAACCAAACAGTAGGTATCAGTGCCCAGCAGGCCACTACTAACCGTTTAACGGTAACCATGCATATCGTATTAAAAAAGACCCTGGAAAATAAAACCGATGAGTTTGACGTTAGTAGGTCCTTCGACTATTCCGCCAATCTCTCGCTTCAACAGGCTGAGGGGCAATTACTGGATGAAGTGGTCAGAAGTTTAACAGATGATATCTTTAATCGTATCTTTTCAGACTGGTAACAGTTAGCAAACGGACTATGAGTTTAACACAGGAAAAAGCATTGTTTCATGTATCCGGAAAACTGGATCTCGCACAGGTGAAAGCCGATGCTCTTCAGGAGGTTGCGGATGCATTTCCCTATTTCGCACCTGCTCAATATTTTCTGGCTTCAAAACTGGATATTGAGAAAACGGAACGGTCAAAGGCCCAGGCACAGAAAACTAACCTATACTTCTCTAATCCTCATTGGCTTGCTTACCAGTTACAGCATGGCCTGGTAAACGAATTAGATGAGGCCGTTGGCATAACCCCTTCTTTTACCACAGTACCGGCCGGTATGGCAGTTCCAACGGTTGAAGCTGTAAAAGAGATCATGCGTAAGATAGACCGCCTGGATGAGGTTAGGGATGAGGAAGAAGAACCCTTACCCGAAGGCGCGGAAACCGAGAGCCCGATCGATGCCGATGATTCAGGAAGCAAGATCGCCGGAATGTTATCAGATCAGCTTGCCGAATTCAAAAAACCGGTCTCTGAAGACGCAAAACTGGATATTGAACAGGAAAAACAAAGACTTCATACGATCGACTATTTTGCCTCACAGGGCATCAAAATAGACCTGTCGTCCATTCCGCAGGATAAGCTTACCAGGCACTTGCTGAAGTTCACAGACTGGCTCAAACAGATCAAACAGGTAAATCCCGCCGAATTAGTGGAAAACCTGGAAATGGAGAAAGCAGTGGCAGAAACCGCCCAAACTTCCAATGAAACCCGGGAAGTGATCACCGAAACCATGGCGGAAGTATTGATCAAACAGGGGCAGGAAGACAAGGCTATTCAGCTCCTGATCAAATTAAGTTTCTTAAATCCTGAAAAATCCAGTTATTTTGCTGCCAAAATAGAACAACTAAAAGGAATATAATATGATCATTTTGTTTTTGATTCTGATTGTGATTGCCTCTGCGGCGCTTGGTTTTATGGTTTTGATCCAAAATCCTAAAGGTGGTGGTTTATCTGCCAATGTAGGTGGCTTCAGCAACCAATTGATGGGTGTGAAACAAACTACCGATGTGCTTGAAAAAGGCACCTGGCTGTTTGCCAGCATTATTGCGCTGTTGGCCATCTTCTCTGTTTTATTCCTGAAAGGCGGAAGTTCTGTTGGAACGGATAATTCAATTCTTCAGAAAGTAAACACAAATGCTCCTGCCGCTGCACCAGCAGCTGCTCCGGCTGGCACTACAACAGCGCCTGCTACCACACCTCCTGTAAAGAAATAAGCTGTTAACTTTATTTATATGCCCTGTCTGTGTTTGCAGACAGGGTTTTTTATTTAATTTGAACCCATGTCCAGAACAGTTAAACTATTTGGCTTCCTCATCTTGGTTGCAGCAGGTATCATTACCTCAATCATTGTTGGGTCAGGAACAGGATTTGATGAAAAGACCCGGAGTTTTATTGTTAAAGAAGGTCAAACAGATAAAGCGTCTGTATTGGCTGAAATGAAAAAGAATGAGATCCTATCGGGTAGTATGCTTTTCTCTGCCTTATCTTCTGCTACCGGTGTATGGAGTAAAATAAAACCCGGCAAATACGAGGTAAAAAAAGGCCAGAGCCTGTGGAGCATTGCAAGAATGCTAAAGAACGGGCGTCTGGCCCAGATCAACCTGGTGATCAATAAACTCAGGACCAAAGAGGACCTTGCCAAACTCATCAGCAAAAATTTTTCACCCGATTCTGCTTCGGTGATGCAATACCTTAACTCGAATGATTCACTGGAGAAATTTGGTGTAGATACCAGCACAGTGTTCACGATGATCATTCCAGACACCTATACCTTTTACTGGAATACAGGGCTAAACAAGATCTTCCGCAAATTATCAGACAGTAAAAATGCTTTCTGGCAAAAGAATGACCGCCTGGCAAAAGCCGAATCGATACAGTTCTCACCCGGGCAGGCCTATATTCTGGCATCAATAGTGGAAGAGGAAACCAATTACGACAGCGATAAATACAAGATCGCGAGTGTATATATCAACCGGCTTACTAAAACGATGCCGTTGCAGGCCTGTCCCACCATTAAATACGCTATGAAGGATTTTACCTTAACGCGTATCTATGAGAAATACCTGTTCAACCCCTCCCCTTATAATACCTATCGCAGAAAAGGTTTACCACCCGGACCGATCTGTACCCCTTCACCCAAAACCATTGATATCATACTGAATGCACCCAAAACAGATTATCTGTTCTTTGTTGCCAAAAGCGATTTTAGCGGATACCATCATTTCAGCAGTACATTCAGCGAGCATAACCAATATGCCAAAGAGTACCAGAAAGCACTGGATGCATATATGGCTAAAAAACAAAACAAATAGCTTCATCCTTGACAAGACTTGAACGCATATTGATCCGTTGGGCACCCATTGCTTATTTACTGCGCAAAAGCAAAACCTGGGTCATTCCCGGTTTTCGTGGTATACCGGTATATGATGTGGCAAACTTTTTCTTAAAACAGATCAATAAAGTAGGATTGAATGAAAGGGCTGCGGCGATCTCATTTAACCTGATCATGGCCTTACCGGCAGGTATCCTGTTCCTGTTCTCATTGATACCCCTATTTCCCAAACCGGATAGCCTGCAAAAAGAGATCCTTCGTTTGTTTAAAGACATTACACCCAACTCAAGTACTTATAATTTTATTGCAAATATCCTGAATGATCTACTTGAAAATCAACACGTAGGAATCTTTTCATTCGGTTTTCTTTTGTTGATCTTTTATTCCTCCAATGCGATGATCGGGATCATCCGAACTTTTGATAAATCCATTAAAGAGCATACCAATATTTTCCTGCACCAGCGTTGGCGGGCCATCCGGCTTACCATGATCCTGATCGTGCTGGTATTGATCTCCTCTCTGGCCCTGTTCCTGGGAAGAGAACAGATGATCTACCTCCTGAAAAATGTATTTAAAATGAAAAGGGATAGCAGGGTGATCTGGTGGAGTTCGGTTAGATGGACCATTATACTGGGACTTGTTTTCTACGGTATCGCCTTCATCTACAAATTTGCACCTTCCATTAAAAAACGCTGGGATCTGTTATCACCCGGATCTATTCTGGCTACGGTACTTACCCTGATCACCACGATCATTTTCTCTTACTGGGTAAACAATTTTGCCGGTTATAATAAGATCTATGGCTCGATAGGTACGGTATTGATCATCATGATTTTGATCTATTTCAATTCCCTGATCTTATTGATCGGTTTTGAATTGAATGTGAGTATTACCTATCTAACCAAGGAAGTGGAAGAAAGGAAGCTAAAAGAGGGGAATAAGTATCCCTCTGCTTAAACTCCCCTGCTCCCTGCCTCTGCGGTGAATATGGGCTGATATAATAGGCGGGGTTCCCATTTGACTCA
This sequence comes from Chitinophagaceae bacterium, assembly GCA_947455605.1. GTDB lineage: Bacteria > Bacteroidota > Bacteroidia > Chitinophagales > Chitinophagaceae > Sediminibacterium. Next base: position 1,717 of record CANGOX010000157.1, on the reverse strand, counting down.
TATCTTTTCACCGCAGAGAACATGAGGGGGAGAGATAACCGCAGAGTGGGTTTAAAAATAAACGGAAGCTGTTTTATGGAAAACACCCGTTTCTGCATCAAATCCAGAACAACCAAACGAATGCATATGAAAAGAAATCCTACACTCCGCACCCTTCTTATCCTGGGTATCATTTTCCTCATCACATATGCACTGGCTGATGGTATCCGTTATGGAAGTGGCTGGGGCATTGCGATGGCCCTGATGAGTTTTGGGGCATTGCTTTTTTCTATCCAGCTGGCGGCAAAGCTTAAAAAACTAAAAGAAGAAGAGGAAGAAGCCTGATCCTTATTTATTCGGTCAGCTTTTTTAATTCCTGTTGCAGTTTTGCTTCAGGTAATTGTTGCTTGTAGAACTGTCGGTACTGTTTCTTATTATTTACCATTAGGGTTACCGGGATAGAGCCATCCCATGACTTATCTATTTTTGGACAGAACATTTCCGAATCGGTCTCATTCAGCCAGATCACCTGAGATGTGTATTGGTTCGTCTTTATAAAATCAGTGATTCCCTTTGGATATTCACCCGGGAAATCAATACTTACCAATACCAGTCTTACTTTTTTATCTGAAAATCCGGCGATTGTTTTTTCAAACCAGGGAATCTCATGAATACAGGGCGCACACCAGGTTGCCCAGAAATTAACCACCAGTGGAACGGTGCTGGTATCTATCATTTTCTGCAGTTCCCCTATTTTCAGTTTCCTGATCGGTTGAGCTGACAGTGATTGCTGTACAAAAAGTAATGCCAGTATGATGATTATTTTTTTCATATCGTTATTATAGATCGTTTTCTGTAAATCCCCATTCCTTTAATAGAACCTGCACCCTATCTGCGGGCAATGTAGTTTGTTCATACTGCCCCGCTACCTGTTTCTGACGCAATGCTTCATATACGGAAACGGCACAGGCCACAGAAATATTCAGGCTCTGAATGATACCCATTTGGGGTATGATAAAATTACCATCCGCCATGGCTCTGATCTCTTCACTTACTCCATCATGCTCATTACCAAATACGAGTGCCACCCTTTCTGTAAAATTGATCTCATATAAACCGATAGAATCTCTTGCCAGATGCGTGGTCAATATCTTATCATAATTCTTCCGTAACTCGGCAAAGCATTCTGCCGCATCGGTATGTTGGTGTATGGTTAACCATTTAGCGGCACTGCTGCTGCTTTTAGGGCCGAAGCGTTTGTGCTTGGCGATCGTGGTGGTAAGTACATAAATATCCTGTATCCCTACCGACTCGCAGGTTCGCATTACTGCAGAAATATTGTGCGGATCGTTCACATTCTCCATCACCACGGTTAATCCCGCCTGGCGTTTGTTGAGCACACTTAATAATTTCTCCCTTCTCTCCGGTGTCATAGTAGATCGATAAGGAAACGAAATTCGATAAGAGAAGCGAGTAAAACAAAACTGATTTATTGACTTGAAAGTAATTAGCGGATTGCGGATTAGCGAATTAACGGATTGAGAACCGTTTTTAGATCTCCACAAGTTATCCGCCAATCTGCAATCCGCTAATTCGCAAATTTGTTCTCTACGGGTAAATAAAAAACCATGAAGCGCTTACTTCATGGTTTTGAATGTTATGATTAACCTCTTCCGCGGCGGCCACGGTCATCATGGTCGCGGCCACGGTTATTTCTGTCATCACGATCGCGGTCATT
>CANGOX010000156.1 GCA_947455605.1 Chitinophagaceae bacterium | reverse complement strand
GGCAAACCTGTCGGGTATACCCACCAATGCAGCAATAGAGGCTACATTCAATATTACGCCCCCACCCTGTTGTATGAATGCGGGTATGGTTAGATGCAAACAATTATAAGTGCCTTTTACATTTACGTCAAATACTTTCTGAAAATCTTCGGCAGAAGTGGTGTCGGCTCTGCCGATATGCGCAATACCAGCACAGTTTACGAGTATATCCAGTTTGCCGATCTTTTCAAAAACGGTTTTCACTGCCAACTGGTCACTCACATCGGCAACATGTACCGTTGCCTTTCCACCTTCCGCAGTTATCGCGTCTACTGTTTCCGCAGCATGCTTCTGATTCAGGTCTATCACATGTATTGTAGCTCCCTGGCGGGCAAAAACCACTGAAATGGATTTGCCGATTCCGCTTCCAGCTCCGGTTACTGCGGCTATTTTATTTTTTAATGAGAACATCATACTAACGGGGTATTACCAGGTTTATAAAAAATCATTTTTCAAATCAAATACCTTATCCATCAGGATCCATTTTTCTCCGGGTTTGGCAAAGGGCAATGCCTGTTGATAATCCCACATGAGTTTTTCCCATTCCTGCACTTTGGCATTAGCCGCATCGGCTTTTGCCTTCGCTTCAAAACTAAATTCATCTTTCACATCCATGATCATGAACATACGGTTGGCTACCCGATAGATCTCCATCTGTTCAATACCTGAAGAAACAATACTCTCAATAATATCGGGCCATACTTTTTTATGCCATGCTTCATACTCAGCTATTTTACCGGCATCATCTACAAGATCTACAGCCAAACAATATCTACGCATAAACTTAATTTTTAACTACCTGGTGCCCTTTCCATCCAAAAAGGAATACGACCGCAAAACAGAGCAGCGGTATAATGTATCCCAATTGAATATTTCCGGTCATATCACTGATCTGTGCCATCAACGGAGGCATGATTGCACCGCCAACGATCGACATAATGATTAGGCTGCTGCCAAATTTTGCATCACCCCCCAGATCCTGGATGCCTAAAGAAAAAATGGTAGGGAACATTACCGACATAAAGAAGGCAATGGCAATTACTGCATACACTGCGATCAATCCATGACTGAACATGGCAACCACACATAACAATGTACTCAGCAAACTATATAAAGCAAGGAGCTTAGCCGGCTTGATGAATTTCATAAAGAAAGTACCTGCAAAACGGCCGATCATAAATGCCATACCGCAACCCCATCCAAGATAGTCGGCAGCCTTTACCCTGTCGAGCCCGGCTGCTTTAACTGCATAGAGAATAAAAAAACTAAACACACATACCTGTGCACCCACATAAAAGAATTGCGCCGCAACTGCCCAACGCAGGTGTTTGTGCTTAAAGGCATGAAAAATATTTTTACTGGCCACATGGGTATCCTCATCCGTGATCTCGGGTAATTTGATCAACACAAATAACACAGCGATCACCAGTATGATACTTCCCAGGATCATATACGGTGTTTTCACACTCGATGCTTCTGAGGCAAGAGCTACCTGGCGGGCAGCGGCGGTCATGGCATTGAGTTCTTCATCTGTAAATCCTTTGGTAAGAATGATCCTTGCGCCAATGATGGGTGCCAGTGTTGCAGCCAGTCCATTAAAAGATTGTGCAAAATTCAAACGTTGCGTGGCCGTAGCCGGATCACCCAGTAAAGATGCATAGGGATTGGCAGCTGTTTCGAGTATCGTTAATCCGCAGGCGATGATGAACAATGCCATCAGGAAAAAAAGATATTGTTGTGTATTGGCAGCCGGAATAAACAGAAAAGAGCCGATGGCAAACAACATCAATCCGGTAATGATACCCGCTTTATACCCGTATTTCTTCATGATAAAACCTGCAGGCAAAGCCATCACGAAATAAGCGATGAAAACTGCTGAATCTACCAATGAGGATTGCAACGTACTTAAACTGAATGATTTTTTCAGGTGGGGTATCAATATGGGATCGAGGTTATGAACAAAGCCCCACATAAAGAACAGGCTGGTAACAAGGATAAAGGGATACAGGTATTTTGCCTGCGAAGAATTCGATGGTTTCATAAGCTGCGCAATCGTAGGTCGAAAAATACTATTCCATATTGTGGAATAGCGTTTGTTTATATGGATTGAAACTAAGATTTTTCATGAATAATCCTATAGATTTGTTTTAATTTTTCAGCGAAATCATTGACGATGATACAAGTCATTCACCGCTCATTCGACATTATTGAATTTGTAGCCCGCGATCCGGACCGCCCTAAGTTATTAAGTGAGATCGCAACGGGTCTGCATTTAAAACCGGGCACCTGTGCCAATATTGTAAAGACCTTAACCGGTCGCGGTTATCTGGAAAAACTCGGTTCCCAAAAAGGATACCTTTTAGGTAAACAGTTTTATACTTTGGCCGGTAATACCGGATATTGGAGAGACCTGGTGGCGGCATCAAACGCAGAAATGGAAAAACTGACTGCCCAGTTGAATGAGAATACTTTGCTATCCGTTTTGAACGGCGAGAACCGTGTGGTGATCCATCGCAAACAAAGTGACCAGTTGGTACAGGCACATACACCGGATGAGAAGAAAGCGTACGATTCATCCAGCGGCCGTTTGTTGATCGCTATGCTGTCTGATGAAGAATTGGAAAAATTCATCTTCCGCTTTGGCTTACCTCCCACCAGTATCTGGCATGATGCCAATACCAAGAAGAAATTCTATGAGCAGGTACAACAGATCCGTGAACTGGGGTATGCCTTGATACAGGATAGTATACAGATCATTGGGTTGGCTGCCCCGGTTTACAAACAGGATACCATTGTTGCCAGCCTCAGTATTTTTATCCCGGCATTCCGTTTTGATGAAAAGATCAAGAAGAAAATGATCAAATTGGGACTGGAATCTGCCAGACGTATATCCAGAAACCTGGGATAACCTTACTATATATATATGTATGCCGGTTCTTTTTCAATTATACCTGCTTATTAACCCGGATGCACCCGTCCGTTATCCTTATGTGGCCATAAGTAAGCAAACCCAGCGGATCATTCTGATCAGTGAGCAGCAGGTGAACATACTGGATCCGGCTGAGATCCTGTTTTTTGAATCAGATTATCTGCCTGTGACCCAAACGCTGGAATTTGACCTTGAACTGTTAGATACGCTCATACAAAACTATATCGGTCCGCTTGACTACAATATGCTTACCCGCTTTACTAAAGAGAAGCATATCACCCTTACGTACCATTCTCCCACAAATGAGGCCCCAAAGGACTATGATATCTATATAGGATATCCGGATGACAGGGCCCAAGAACTAGTAGAAAGGGTATATCCGATGATTCAAAAGATAGTAGAAGCGATTGATCAACCCTGAAATCCCGATCCCGTAAAGAATCCTCCGGCACAAAAACACTATTATTTCGTCACAACAGGTTAATACCTGTAAGTGATGCTGCTATTACATTGTACCGAAAGGGCAGGTTGCGTTTTGTTTTTTCTTATAGAATCTATCTGACCAAAAGTAGTACGGCTACTACTGCCCCCCTTCCCCTCCTACTAAACCCGGTGGGACTACTCCTCTAATCCTGCTTCGTTTTTTCTCCTGTATGTTTCATTTGATTCATCCTAGTCGTTTATCAACATGGCTCTATTCCTTATGGGGTGTGGATTTCATCACTTTGTACTGTCAAAAGGGAACAAAATTAACCACCCTAAAAACCAAACAAAATGAAAACGCCAAACACACCCACCGCAAAAAGAAATCTCCCAGGAACAGGCAGATTCTTTGTAACAGCCATGGTTGCAATTACCTTGTTTGGCTGTCAGAAAGAGATCATTAACCCCGTAAATGCCCCTGCGGCTGTTGTAACAGCTGCCATTAACATGGGTAACTTACAGGTTGCTGATACAAAAGTTGTCTTACTACAGGGTAATGACAACCTCAAAGCCACTACCCTCCGCTGGGGTGCAGGTGCCAATACCACTTATACCATAGAAGCCGCAGCGTATGGCGCTAATTTTGCCGATCTGGTTGAACTGGGTACTACAGACCAGGCTGGAATGGACATCACCGTAAAAGACCTTAATAAAGCTGCTTTATTGATGGTTCCTGCCGGCACCAACGGAACTATCGAATTAAGGGTAAGGGCTAATGCCGGAAAAGCTGACCGTGTTTATACTGCCCCCGTAGCATTACAGGTTACTACTTATCAGCCTTATACAGAATATCAACTGCCTAACTTAATGAACGTTCCCGGTACCTATAATGACTGGAATGTAAAATGTGCTCCAAAAATTGTAAATACCCGCAACGATGGTGAATTTGAAGGATTTATCAATTTCACTGACAATTACACTCAGTTCCTCATTGTAAAAGATGTTACCTGGAACCCACTGAACACTTATTATAATATCGGAAACGAGAAACTGGGTTTCAAAGGAACTATTTTCAACAACTACGGCGGTGCAGGTGCTTACCAGATCAAAGTAAATACCAACACAAACAACTGGGCATGTACCAAAATTGCTACCATGGGTTTGAATGGAACTGCGGTAATTGGGAATACTGAAAAAGACCCAGAAATGACTTTTGATGCAGCCAATATGACCTGGACCCTCACAACTGAACTTGCTGCTGGTAACTTCCGCATCAGGGCCAATAACAATAATACAGTGAATTATGGCAAAACCATGGTGAACGGTTACCTGGTTCCCGATACTAACGGAAAAGATTTCACAGTTACCACTGCCGGTATTTATAAAATTGTTCTAAACCTCAAATTAGCCGGTAACTATACCTGCACTGTAGCCAGAGCAACCACCAATTAATATAGTAAAAAGGAGAAAAAAGCCGTCCAACTAATCAGGGGCGGCTTTACTATTTTGGGCATTCCTTGTTCAGGAACGTTCTAACATTAACAGGTAACGCATTTTGCTATTTAAAATCGAGCACATTGCCCTTCGAAACATCGGTTCGCTCATGGTCCCGGCTTAGCCGGGAGCCTTGTTCCTGTTACCGGGCTGCTTTTACTTCTAACAAAAAGAGGCCCGTGCACAGGGACTGATTAGAAATCATTCATCAACCATTCAATAAATTTCATTTTTACTTTTGAGAATCAGTTATTAGTAAATAAACGAATAGCACTTCACGTTAACCGGCATACTCATTTCATGAATAAAGGATTGATATCTGTTTATCGGTTAAATACTTTCTTCAAAAATCCATCAATATAATTCACCATTGGCTTGAACCAGGGTTCAAACAAGGGGAAAGAATGCGGTGCTCCCTCAAATGTGTGTACCTCAGAATAGATCCGGTACTGATCCAGGATCTTAATATAGTCGGTTCTTCCGGCATGCATCCTGACTACTCCGCTATTAATAAACAAGGTAGGTGGTGTATGTTCTCCCGTATAACTGAGTGAAGAAGCCGCTTCCCATAATGCAGGTTGCTCTTTTTTACCGTAACCAAACCAGTAGGTGGCTGCAGAAGTTCTTTTACTATCATCCCCTTCTCCCGATTCGGGATGGGTAAAAGACAAGATACCATCCATATCTATCACAGCGTTTACTTTTGTATTTACGGTTGCCGGGGTATTTATGCCTTCAAATAAAGGCATACCGCCTGTTACGCCCAGAAATGCAGCGAGTTCTCCTCCCGCAGAAAAACCGGAGACCACGATCTTTGCACTATCAATATTGTATTTGTCAGCATTCCTCTTAACCCAACGGATCGATTCTTTCAGGTCATACACAGCAGCAGGGAATAGTGCTTCGGTTGACAAGCGATATTCGGGTGTAAAACAAACATATCCTTTCAATGCCAGTTGTTGTGCCAATGGAAAATGCTGTGTGCGGTTACCCGTGCGCCAGCCACCACCATGTATGATCAGAATGGCAATCTGTTTGGTTTTGGATTTTACTTTCGGATAGAAAGCATCCATCCATAATTTTCGGGTACCCACATGGGTGTAGTTGATATTTCTTTCTTCTCCAATCAACAGTAGCTTCTCTTCCGGAACGATCCTTATCTCAGGATTTGTTTTTTTTGTACCCTGATAGGCACTAAAAGTTGAATATGAGGTGTCCGGCTTATGCGTAATACCGGCAGTTGATTGTGCTGCAATGCTTCCTCCAAACAATACAACAGCCGCAGAAATAGAGATCTTTTTCATAGTAATGTTATGACCAGGTTATTTTACGATCAGTTCATCCATGAATAACCATGAGGGTTGTCCTGCACCGGGGTGCCCTTCCGGACAAACACCCGGATTAGCAGCTTTCACCCGCACAAACCTCACTGAACGTAAGGGAAAGTTCACACTAAAATCTTTGATCAATATGGCTTTCTCTTGCATAGGAACGGTATTGATCAAAGTGGCGGCTTCTGTGAAGGTTTTCCCATCTATGGAAGTTTCAAATACAACAGAGCCAGGCAGAAAGATCC
>CANGOX010000155.1 GCA_947455605.1 Chitinophagaceae bacterium | reverse complement strand
CGTACCGGAAGACCGGGTCCTGTGTTGATCGATATCACTAAAAATGCACAGATCCAGAAAATAGATTATGCGGGTTATCAGAAATGCAATCATGTAAGAAGCTATCGTCCCAAACCGATTGTTCGTAAAGCCTATATTGAAGAAGCAGCGAAGCTGATCAATGAAGCAAAAAAACCATTTGTGATTTTTGGTCAGGGTGTGATATTGGGTAAGGCAGAAAATGAATTCAAAGCATTTATTGAAAAAGCCGGCATTCCGGCTGCATGGACAGTATTGGGTTTAAGTGCTTTATCAACCGATCATCCGTTGAATGTAGGTATGCTGGGTATGCACGGAAATTATGCGCCTAATGTAATGACGAATGAGTGTGATGTATTGATCGCTGTGGGTATGCGGTTTGACGATCGTGTAACCGGAAGACTGGATAAATATGCCAAGCAGGCGAAGATCATACATCTGGATATTGATCCTGCTGAAATTGATAAGAATGTAAAAGCTACCGTTGGCGTATGGGGTGATTGTAAAGAGACTTTACCGCTTCTCACCAAACTGGTTGATGCAAAGAAACATACAGAATGGCATGATAAATTCAAGGAACTCGATAAGGAAGAAGTGAAGGAAGTGATCTTCGAAGAATTACATCCTTCAACTGAAATCTTAACCATGGGTGAAGTGATCCGCAATCTGAATGAATTGACCAATGGCGATGCTGTGATCGTAACCGATGTGGGCCAGCACCAGATGGTAGCCTGCCGATATGCGAAATTCAATCAGTCAAAAAGTAATGTTACTTCAGGCGGATTGGGTACGATGGGTTTTGGTTTGCCTGCAGCCATCGGCGCAAAGTTTGGTGCACCGGAAAGAACCGTAGTAGCCATCATTGGTGATGGAGGTATACAAATGACCATCCAGGAACTTGGCACCATTATGCAAACTGGGGTGAATGTAAAGATCATGATACTAAATAACCAGTTCTTAGGAATGGTTAGGCAGTGGCAGCAATTGTTTAACGACAAACGTTATTCATTCGTTGACATTGCGAGTCCGGATTATGTAACCGTTGCCAAAGGCTATTATATAGAAGGACAAAAAGTATCTGTCCGTGCTGATCTGAGAAGTGCTTTGAAAACCATGCTTGAACATGATGGGTCTTATTTACTGGAAGTGATGGTAGGTAAAGAGAACAATGTATTTCCGATGGTGCCACAGGGTTGCAGTGTGAGTGAGGTGAGATTAAAATAATACCCCCAGCCCCTTAAAAGGGGAGTATATATGGGGATGAAACAAAAATATCTTTCAATAACAAAATTAATTCCCCCTTCAGGGGGTTAGGGGGTGAATATGAAAAAAGAATATACAATTACCGTTTACACAGAGAACCATATCGGTTTGCTGGTACGTATTGCCACCATCTTTTCAAGAAGAAAGATCAATATCGAAAGTCTGAATACTTCGCCATCAGAAGCAGAAGGCATTCACCGGTTTACGATCGTGATCGATGAAACAGAAGATGTGGTACGAAAAATAGCGCGTCAGATAGAGAAACAGGTGGAAGTATTAAAAGCCTACTACAATACCAATGATGAGATCGTTTGGCAGGAACTGGCTTTGTATAAAGTACCAACGGATGAGATCGCAGAAAAAGTGCAGGTAGAAAGATTATTGCGCGAGCATGGTGCGAGAGCGGTGGTGATCAGAAAAGACTATACCATTTTTGAAACCAGCGGCCACAGAGAAGAAACCGATAAACTGGTTGAAGTATTAACACCCTATGGACTGATCGAATTTGTACGTAGCGCCCGTGTAGCCATTATCAAGAACAGCAGCGGGTTTCATGATAAACTGAAAGAATTTGATGAAACAGAACCGGGGGAAGAACTGGTGGAGAATGAATTTCTGGATAAACAGGATGAGGTGTTTACAATGTAAGTCGTGAATCATGAGTCGTGAATCGTGAGTGAAAGACCTACGATTGACGAATCACGAAAACAGGTGCTCATAGAACCGGACGTACAAGTGAGTGCCCCCCCCAAAGTCGGGACAGGCACAAGGAAGACGAGTAAAGAACAAAAACTAAATCAATAAAAAACCCAATAAACAAAAAACTAATAAACCAGTAAACTAAACAAAATGGCAAAGTTAAATTTCGGTGGTGTTGAAGAAAATGTAGTGACTCGTGAAGAGTTTCCGCTTGCAAAAGCACAGGAAGTATTGAAAGATGAAGTTGTAGCGGTAATAGGCTACGGTGTGCAGGGACCTGGCCAGGCATTGAACCAGAAAGAGAACGGTATCAATGTGATCATTGGTCAACGTAAGAATTCCAAAAGCTGGGATAAAGCAGTTCGTGATGGTTTTGTACCGGGCGAAACATTGTTTGAAATAGAGGAAGCACTTGAAAAAGGTACTATTATCTGTTACCTGTTAAGTGATGCCGCACAGATCGCTATGTGGCCTACTGTGAAAAAACATTTAACGCCGGGTAAAGCTTTATATTTTTCTCATGGTTTTGGTATTACCTATAATGAGCAAACCGGAATTATACCTCCACCTGATGTAGATGTATTCTTAGTAGCTCCTAAAGGTTCAGGAACTTCTTTGCGGAGAATGTTCTTACAGGGACGTGGATTGAACAGCAGCTATGCAATTTTCCAGGATGCAACCGGCCGTGCTTTTGACCGTGTGGTTTCATTGGGTATTGCGATAGGTAGTGGTTATTTGTTCGAGACCAATTTCAAGAAAGAAGTGTATAGCGATCTTACCGGTGAGCGTGGAACCCTGATGGGTGCCATCCAGGGAATTTTTGCTGCTCAATATGAGGTATTGCGTTCTAAAGGACATACTCCTTCAGAAGCATTTAACGAAACAGTTGAAGAATTAACCCAATCACTCATGCCATTGGTTGCAGAGAACGGGATGGACTGGATGTATGCAAACTGTTCAACCACAGCACAGCGTGGTGCATTGGATTGGTGGAAAAAATTCCGCGATGCTACTTTACCTGTATTTAACGACCTGTATGAAAGTGTTGCCGCTGGTAAAGAAGCAGCTAAATCTATCGAAAGCAACAGTAAAGCGGATTACCGCGAGAAACTGGATGCCGAATTGAAAGAATTACACGACAGCGAAATATGGCAGGCCGGAAGAACCGTAAGAAGTTTACGTCCGGAGAACCAGGCGCCTAAAGCTTAATTGGATAACTCACTCCGTTGTGATCATTATTACAACGGAGTGAGTTTAATACTATTTGTATGCAAGACTCAGCAGTTGTAACAACCCCCATACTCGATTTTCAATCTGCCAAAGAGCGGTTGAAAAAAGTAGTGAACAGAACACCGCTTACGTACAACCATAATCTTTCGCGTAAGTACCAATGCGATGTTTTCCTGAAAAGGGAAGATCTGCAGGTAGTTCGTTCGTACAAACTGAGAGGGGCGTATAATATGATGAGCAGCCTGCCGCAGGAACAATTGGAGAAAGGGGTTGTGTGTGCAAGTGCCGGCAACCATGCACAGGGCTTTGCTTACAGCTGTAAAAAACTGAATGTAAAAGGTGTGGTATTCATGCCCATCATTACACCGAATCAAAAAGTGAGTCAGACAAAAATGTTTGGCGATGGTTTTATTGAAGTACGCTTAACCGGAGATACGTTTGATGATTGTGCAGTTGCAGCCAAGCAATACACAGAAGAGAATGGGATGACCTTTATTCCGCCTTTTGATGATATCCGTATCATTGAAGGTCAGGCTACGGTAGGATTGGAAATATTAGAGGATCGTTCTGATATCGATTTTATTTTTATTCCCGTTGGCGGTGGTGGATTAAGTGCGGGTGTGGGTGCCTGCTTCAAAACATTTTCACCCAAAACAAAAGTGATCGGTCTGGAGCCGGAAGGTGCACCTTCTATGTTTGAAGCGTTAAAGGCCGGGCATCCGGTTGTGCTGGATAATATAGAAAGGTTTGTGGATGGTGCAGCAGTAAAAAGAGTAGGTGATATCACATTCAGTATCTGTAAAGATGTACTGGATGATATGCATCTTGTTTCTGAAGGAAAGATCTGTACTACCATTTTGCAATTATATAATGAAGATGCGATTGTAGTAGAACCTGCCGGCGCATTATCTATCGCTGCATTGGACGATTATGCCGATGTGATCAAAGGAAAAACAGTGGTATGTATTGTGAGCGGAAGTAATAATGATATTGACAGGATGCAGGAGATCAAAGAAAGATCTTTGCAATATGAGGGACTGAAGCATTATTTCCTGATCCGTTTTGCACAAAGACCAGGCGCCTTAAAAGAATTTGTGAATCATGTATTGGGTACAGGTGATGATATTACCCGTTTCGAGTATATGCAGAAACACAATAAAGAAACCGGCCCGGCATTGGTGGGCATAGAATTGAAATCGAGGGAAGATTATGATGTATTGATACAGAATATGAACCGATACCATATCAATTACACAGAACTGAAACAGAACGATAATTTGTTCGGATACTTAGTATAATGAAAAGAATATTTCAGTATCTTCGGTTACGTTCAACAAAGAATGAAACAACAGCAGTTACATATTACTCCTTCTGTACCAACAGCCACGCTGTTGGTAACTGCTATTACGATTATTACAACCCTGTAAAGGGTTATCTGTATCCATATCACCATCGGGCATTTATTCGCTGTTATCCCATCGGGGACGCAGTATATCATATTTACAAAATTCAATCAGGACATAAGTCTCAATAATATGCAGGTATTAAAATTCGGCGGCAGCTCAGTAGCCAATGCAGCCAACATACAGAAAGTGATCGCAATCGTTCAGAAAGCTGTTCAGAAAGAACCGGTAATACTGGTAGTTTCTGCGTTGGGTGGTGTTACGGATAGTTTATTACAGGTTGGACATTTGGCTGCTACGGCTGATGAATCTTATAAATCATTATTGCGTGAATTGGAAAAACGTCACCTCAATACGGTGCGTGACCTGTTACCTATTCAGCAACAAAGTGCTACGCTAAGCCTTGTAAAACAAAAATTCAATGAACTGGATGGTGTTTGCGATGGTGTTTTTTTATTAGGCGAGTTGTCTCCGAGAACCAAAGACAGGATCGTGAGTTATGGCGAGTTATTGTCTTCTTTAATGATTTCAGCAGCATTTCAATCGCTAAGTACAGATCAATTGTGGATAGATTCCCGACAACTCATTATCACCAATTCGAATCATGGAAATGCAAATGTTGATTTTATAGAAACGGATAAGAAAGTACAAAATTTTATTTCGGAGCATACGCATCAACTATATGTAGCTCCGGGATTTATTTCCAGTGATGAGCAGGGAAATACAACTACGCTGGGCCGCGGTGGTTCTGACTATACCGCTGCTATTTATGCAGCAGCCGGTGCTGCTTCCGTATTGGAGATCTGGACAGATGTGAGTGGTATGATGACAGCAGATCCGCGGTTGGTGCAGAATGCAAAACCCATTAACCGTATTTCTTACCAGGAAGCCATGGAGCTTTCGCATTTTGGTGCCAAGATCATTTACCCTCCAACCATACAACCGGTGATGAGCCGTAATATTCCGGTATGGATCAAGAATACATTTGCGCCCGATGAATATGGAACCCTGATCGAAAATGAGTCAGCAGTAACAGATAGTTTTATCCGTGGTATTTCCAGTATCAATAAGATAAGCCTGTTAAGCCTTGAAGGCAGTGGCATGGTAGGCATACCCGGTTTCTCAAAAAGACTGTTTGAAGCATTGGCACATGAAAGTGTGAATGTGATCCTCATTACACAAAGTTCTTCGGAGCATTCGATCTGTGTGGGCATTAATGAAGTGGATAAAGACAAGGCAAAAAAATCGATCGATCATGCTTTTAGTTATGAAGTATTGAATGGAACGATCGAACCTTTAAAGATAGAATCCGGTTTGTCTATTGTGGCATTAGTAGGTGAGCAGATGAAGAGCCATCCGGGTGTGAGCGGAAAGATGTTTGGCGTACTCGGAAGAAACGGTATCAATGTGCGGGCCATTGCTCAGGGATCTTCAGAAAAAAATATCTCTGCTGTTCTATCCGGTGCAGATGTTAAGAAAGCGATCAACGTATTACACGAAGAATTCTTTGAAACAACGTATAAGCAGCTCAACGTGTTTATTGCCGGAACGGGTAATGTGGGTGGAAAATTATTGGGGCAGATCAAAAAACAATTTCAATACCTGCAGGATAACCTGCGGTTACAGATCCAGATCATTGGACTGGCCAATAGTAAAAAGATATTGATTGAAGAAGATGGAATAGAACTGGATACCTGGAAAGAAAAACTGCAACAGGCTGATAGCGGCAATATCCATGATTTTGTAAAAAAGATCATTGATAAAAATTTACGCAATAGTGTATTTGTAGATGTTACGGCCAATTCAGAAGTGGCCGGTGTGTATGGCACCTTGCTAGGCAAAAGCGTTTCAGT
>CANGOX010000154.1 GCA_947455605.1 Chitinophagaceae bacterium | reverse complement strand
GGTATTCACATTCACCAGCCATGCAGAAAAACTGTATACTGAACCCGGACAAAGATTGTCTACCTGCTGGTAAAAAAACTGCGATGCACCTGTACCCGCATTTACCAGAAACATATTGCCATTTGTATTTCCGGTATGATCTCCGCCAACGGCCCAGTCTGATTTTTGCGAATTTTGAACAAGCGGGGTTACCATATATTCACCGTCAGTGAGCGCTTTCTTGGTTTGTAAGGTATAATTGGTAACAAAACCGGTGGGTACCCCAGACTTGGTACCGGATGTTTTACTCGAATCAAAGGTTTGTTTGAAAACAGGTGCCAATGCATTATTGGAACAGATGCCCTGGGCAAGAGATTTCATGCTGAAACACACGCATGCAGTTAAAAACAGATAGGTATACCTGTTGCTCTTCATGAGGGGAATGGATTTTAATAGAACCTGATTAAAAATACCGCTTAAATGTGTCTATAAAACACATTCGTAAAATCTCGGTGTTAATACCCGTAACGGGCGTTTATTCAACTGTTGTTACAGTATATTTCGTCGGAAAGGCTTGTAGTGTGGTATCTACTTCGTTGTATACTTTCGACTAGAAATCTGTATAGGTTTTATCGACAGATTGGCGGGATTAGGAAAAACGAAATCTAATATGAATTACTGTAATGCTTACTGCTAAAGGGTTTGACACAAAAAAGCCCCTGTTATGCAGGGGCTTTTTTGTGTATGAGTTTTAGTTCATTTATTCAACAATCAATTGCTGCGAATAGATAGTACGGTTAAATATATCTGCGATCTGTACAAAATAGACACCCTTCGCATGTGTTGAAGGGAAATTGAAGGAGTTGATATTGGTCTTTAGTCCGATATTCATTTTTCCTTCCATCACTGCCTTACCATTTACATCCATCAGTATCATTTTATATTCACCTTTTTCTTTCATATTGGTGGTACGTATCTGAAATTTACCGCGGCTTACCGGGTTAGGGAAGATGGTGATATTGGGAAGATTATTTACATCAGTCTCTACCGTTTGACTAAATGCCACCACACCGGTTTCAATGTTTTTAGTAGGTTTCTGAAAAAGCAGGTTGCTGCTGGCCATATCAGAGATATTGCCGATACCCGCGAAGCCCTTGGTTAATGGCTCTGCATCCAGATTCGGAAATTTCACTTTATAAACCGGAGAGAAATTCTTGCCAAGAGACACACCACAACTAACCAGCAGATCCCCATTCTCATCAACTGATGCACCATTGGAAGTAAATTCCTGGGGCAGGTTTTTGATCATACCGATATAATCGCATTTTTTGCTGGGCAGACTGATCTTGAAAACATGGTTACGAACTGTGATCAGGTATAAACTGCCATCCGCACAACCCACAATATCACCTCCCCATGAAGTACAGCTGGATCGAACCATCACCGTGTTCTTCGGATTGTCTATCAAAACCCCAAGGTCCTGAATAACGGGTGTGCCCTGTGTTGTAAACTTGATCAGGTGCTCGCCATCATTGGATAAAGCATAACCATTGCCATCAGAACCGATTGTCATGCGGGTGATCTGGTTGGCAACATCCTCTTTATTATGCAGCAGGTTAAGCGACTGCCCCTGCAGATAAGTAAAGCAGGGAGAAGATTCCTTCAGGTCCATATAACGCAGCTCAGATAACTGAAGTGGGATATAAAATAAACGGTTGGTCCTTGCATCATACGCAGTAGCTGCAATAGAACCGCCTGTTGGCGTTTTTAACTGGTCATCTTCATTATCGTCTTTCTCATAAGATCTCCTGTCTGTAGTCCTTTTCGAATATTTCTTATCAACACTATACAGGTCTTCCATCGATTTGCCGCTTTGCATATCTAACGTGGAGATATGGTTATACAGCAGGGGTGAAGCACTGTTGGAAGAAATGATATAGGTCTTCCTGGACGACTGCTGTGCCACAGCAAAAACACCGGTAAAGCATAAGATCAGAATGACAAAACTTCTCATAAACAGATATAAGTTAATTCGTTTAATAAAATGCAGGAGGAGTTTTACGTAGGATTGGCGATTAAAAGTAATAAAAATTTTTTGATATATAATTCAAAAAACACTTAGTAGTTTTTTATACTTTTGAGGCAGGCTTAAAAAAGGATTAATGAATTTTATCAGCAAACACCTCAAGAATATATTACCCCTGTTTTTTGCAGGGTTATTGGCGGTTGTACTTCAGGCACAGGTTAGCCAGCAACCCAAAAAAGATATCGATAAGATGGTATCCATTACCAATGCCGACTATGATATGGGTAGGATCCCCGCCGGTATTCCCCTTGAATATAAACTGGTGATCAAAAATATCAGCAAAGACACGGTCGTTTTGCAGGATGTAAAAGTGGGTTGCGGCTGTACCACACCCAAATTCAGGGCAGGAGAGAGCCTGTTACCCGGAAAATCTACGTTCATCAGCCTCGGCTTTAACGGAGACGCCCATGGCGAGTTCACCAAAACGGCAGACATTCTGTTTAACGGAGGCCTCACCAAACAGGTAAAATTTCATGGAGTTACCGTAAGCGATTCAACCAACAAATCAACCCCGGTAATCAACAACAACTAATCACTCACTCACTCATTCACTCATTCACTCATTCACTCATTCATTCTCTCACTCATTCATTCTCTCACTCATTAAAATAAAAAAAGCCACCCCCAAAGAGATGGCTTTCAAAATCTTTCCGGTCAATTAAAACCGCTCCAGTTTAGAGAAGAAGAAATCGCCTTCTATCGCTGCATTTTCATCACTGTCGCTGCCATGAACGGCGTTCTCGCCAACAGAGGCTGCAAATAATTTGCGGATAGTACCTTCAGCAGCCTGGGCCGGATTAGTGGCACCGATCAGGGTTCTGAAATCTGCTACGGCATTGTCTTTTTCCAGAATAGCTGCCACAATGGTGCCGCTGCTCATAAAATCGACCAGTTCTCCGTAGAAAGGTCTTTCCTTATGTACTTCATAGAATAAACCAGCCTGTTCTTTGGTTAAACGGGTCCATTTCATCGCTTTAACGGCAAAGCCGGCTTTGATGATCTGGTCTAAAATGGCGCCGGTATAGCCCTTTTGTGTGGCATCCGGTTTGATCATGGTAAATGTTCTGTTGCTCATAAATAAGTTTCAATTTCGGCCGCAAAAATACGGATTAGCAGGGCTTTTTAGGGATAATATCCTTTGATTTTTGTTAAAGACCTATAAATTGATTTGATAGAATAGCATGGAAACCGCAATTTTGCCGCCTTATATGCTTCCAATCGATCGTTTTTACCCCAGTTTGCAAACACCCGCCAAAATGGTGATCACCATGCACCAGAAGCCGGATGGCGATGCAATGGGTTCTGCCTTAGGTTTATACCATTTTCTGAAAGGTTTGGGACATGATGTAACCGTGATCTCCCCAACCAATTGGGCCGAATTTCTTAACTGGATGCCCGGTATAAAAGAAGTGGTAGATTTTGAACAGCAACGTGAAAAGGCAAAAGGGATCATTAACCAGGTAGAAGTGATCTTTTGCCTCGATTTCAATATCCTGCACCGCACCAAGCATATGGAGCAGCCTCTTATGGATGCCAAATGCACCAAAATACTCATTGACCATCATGAACAACCTCAGGAAGAAGTGTTTACGTATGGTGTAAGCAATACCGCCAAAAGCTCTACCTGTGAGATGGTGTTTGATTTTATTACCGATTCGGGTCACCAGAACAGCATCACACCCGAAATGGCAGAATGCCTGTATACTGGCGTTATGACCGATACGGGTTCTTTCCGTTTCCCTGCAACCGGCCCTTCTGTACATAGAATGGTGGCCGTTTTAAAAGAAAAAGGATTACAGCATACCAAGGTTCACGATAATATCTATGATAATTTTCTTGAAAACAGACTCAGGTTTATCGGTTATGCCCTGGTGAACCGGATGGAAGTGATGTATGAATATAATACCGCTTTTATGTACATTACCAAAGCAGACCTGCAGCGGTATACTATCAAAACGGGGGATACCGAAGGATTGGTCAATTATCTGTTAACCATCCAGGGTATCAAATTCGGGGCATTGGTAATTGATAGGGATGGGGAAAGAAAATGGAGCTTTAGAAGCAAAGGGAACTTTGATGTAAATACATTTGCGAGGAAACATTTTGAAGGAGGCGGACATTTTAATGCAGCAGGGGGTAGAGACAGCGAAAGCCTTGAGAGTACGGTTAAAAAATTTAAAGAGGTAATTCCCGAATATCATAATCAACTACAATAAGAAACAATGAGAACAACCATCACGCTTTTATTAGCGATCGTATTGCTTGCAAGCTGTAACCAATACCAGACAACCCCATCAGGCGTTAAGTATAAGCTTACAGCTGGTGGCAGTAAAGAAACACTGAAACAGGGACAGTTTGTAAAATACAACCTGGAGTACAAAACAGGTAAAGACTCTTTACTTCAGACTTCTTATGGACATATTGCTACCTATATGATCATGGATACTGCAAAAGTGGGTAAACACAGTTTCTTTGAACTGTTAACCAAACTGGCTCCGGGTGATAAGGTTGAATTTGTATTAAGTGTTGACAGCCTGAAAAAACTCGGCTTCATCGAATACAATAATATCTTCAAAGCAAAAGACCTGATCAAAGGCCGTGCAGAGATCCTCAAAACCTTCCCTTCTCAGATTGAGGCTTTAGCCGATGTTCAGAAAGAACAGGATGCTGAGAAAGCAAAAGAAGTAAAAGAATTACAGGATTTCACCGCTAAAAAAGGAATCAAAACACAATCTACCACTTCAGGGGCACTGGTAGAAGTGATCAATGCAGGTGATGCAGTAAAAGCTGATTCTGGCATGCAGGCCCAGGTAATGTATAAAGGAACTTTCATGGATGGTAAAGAGTTTGATTCCAACACCGACAAAACCAAAGCCGGTGGTGGTCAGCCTTTATCAGTGCTCGTTGGCGCACAAAAAGTGATCAAAGGACTGGACGATGCTTTGCGTTTGTTTGGTAAAGGTGGTAAAGGAAAAGTATACATTCCTGCAATGTTAGGTTATGGTCCTTATCCAAATCCTCCAATCCCGGCATACAGCAACCTGATATTTGAAATTGAAGTACTGGATGTAGCTAAACCGGCTCCTCAGCCTGCAGCTGCTCCGGGTGCACCTGGTGCAAACCCACACAATCCTGCTAAATAAATCAAGACTTTCTTGCATAAAAAAAGAGCGGCTTTTCGTAAAGCCGCTCTTTTTATATTAAAAAGTTGGTGAGCCTGATCGCTTCCATCGCTTCTTTTACATCGTGCACACGTAGAATAGCAGCCCCTTTGAGTAACCCCGCTGTATTCAATACCGTAGTGCCATTCAGCGATTCCTCAGGAGTAGTACCCAGGGTTTTATAGATCGTTGATTTTCGGGAAACACCCAGTAATAATGGCTTTTGTAAGATGGAAAAAGCTTCAAGGTCTTTGATCAGCCTGAAATTATCTTCTGTTTTTTTACTGAAACCAAACCCGGGGTCGGGAATAAAATCCGTAATACCCAGCTTTCTGCCTTCCTCCACTTTCCGGATAAAGAATGCAAGCACTTCTGCTATCACATCTTCATAATCCTGCTTTTCATGCATCGTTTCCGGTGTTCCTTTCAGATGCATTCCTATATATGGTGTTTTCATAGAAGCTGCGGTTAACAGCATTTCGTGGTCAAATTGCCCTGAACTGATATCGTTAATGATGGATGCGCCTGAATCTACTGCCGCTTTGGCCACCTGACTATGAAAAGTATCTATGGAAATATACGCTTCCGGAAATGTTTTGGCAATGGCTTCTATAACCGGTATTACCCGCTTTACCTCTTCTTCCACACCACCCATTTCACTGCCCGGACGGGTGCTTTGCCCACCAATATCCAGTATCGTTGCACCCTGCTTCAGCATTTCTTCTGCTTTCTGCAAGGCACCCTCAACCGATTCCTGCCTGCTGCCGCTGTAAAATGAATCCGGCGTGGCATTAATGATTCCCATTACAATGGGCGAATCGATGACCAATAACCTACCCCTGCAATTCAGTGTGAACATTATGATGATTCCTTTTCAAATTTTCAAATTCTCAAATTTTGTAATAACCTATCTTGCATTCAAAGATATTACCAAAGCTTTAAAGCGTTCACGGAATAATGACCCATACAAATCAACAATACGATCAGGCAGTCGGGCAATGCAGAGACATCTTCATCAAAAAAACCAAGGATTATGGCACCGCATGGCGTGTATTGCGTGCCATTTCGGTAGTTGACCAGATCTTTATCAAAGCCCTGAGGATCAGAACCATTCAGGACCTGAATACACAGAAAGTAGGCGATGATATTCCTTCAGAATTCAAAGGGATCCTCAATTATGCAGTAATTGGCCTGATGCAGCTGGAGCTGGGTAAGCCACAGGTGGAAGAATTGCCTGTTGAACAGGTTGATACCCTCTACCAGAAAAGCATTGAT